>JAITLE010000098.1 GCA_031278075.1 Bifidobacteriaceae bacterium
GGCCTATGCGCGTGTCGGGCAGGCACAAAAGTCGCCAAAACTCGGCTTCGGGGACACAAAAGTCGCCATTCTTCGCTTGTCACGGCGTGACAGCGGTGGGCTGGGCCACCCGACCGGCCCGGCCACCAGCCCAGCCACCAGCCCAACCACCAGCCCAGCCACCAGCCCAACCGCCGACCAGACCACCAGTCCTGCCACCGGCCCGGCCACAGGCCCGGTCACCGGCTCCACCCGGCTCCTACCGCTGATGTCGCCCACAGCGCCGCTCGCGGCAGCAGCCCCAGACCCAACACGCCCTGGCCAAGGCCCAGCCGCTCGCCCGCGGCCTCGACCAGCAGCACCAGCCTGGCGTCGTCGTGCGCGCAGCCCACATGCTCGACCCCGACGACCACGCCACCGGGCTCGCGGACCAGAGCCGCACAGCGACCACGCCATAGCCAGTCCTGGTCTCGCCCACCCGCCAACCACCCACCCAGACCAAGCGTCAGGAGTTAGGCGAAGGCCTACGCTGGTTCTGGCCGGCTGGACCTTGATCCAGGCGCGCGTGACGATTCCCACACTTCTCTCTCCAGGCCCGAGAAGTGCAGGGTTCCGCGCCGAGTGCCGGCGCCGAAATGGATAGCCCAGCGCGATCCCCGCCTATTCCAGCTACGAGTAAACTCGAACGCGCCCCGCCGCGAGGACGCCGTCCCAGTCCGATCACCAGACCCCTTGGGAGTGAATCATGACCCGTAGATTGAGTGTCGACGACCTCGCCGGCATCACCACGCCCGCCGTGGCCACGCTCTCGCCGGACGGCGCCCGGGTCGTCTACGCCGTGCGGGGAGCGGACCTCGAAGCCGACCGCTCGACCAGCTCGCTGTGGCTGGCCGAACAGGGCGCCGACCCGCGGCGCCTGACCCAGGGGACGGCCGATTCCGCGCCGGTGTTCTCACCCGACGGGTCGCTGATCGCCTTCCTGCGCGAAGGCCAGCTCTGGACCCTGCCCAGCGCCGGCGGCGAGGCGGAGCAGCGCACCCACCTGCCCTTGGGCGCCGGCGCGGCGGTCTTCTCCCCGGACGGCGCGCGGATCGCCTTCACCGCTCCGGCCGACCAAGGCGCCGCGGACGCGCCCGGGCGCCGCCCGATCGTCATCGACGGTCTTGACTACCAGATCGACGGCTTGGGGTTGCTGGGCGGCGTCCGGCTACAGGTGCACGTCCTGGACCTCGCGACCGGCGCGGTGACGCAGCTGACGGATGCCGCGAGCCACGCGACCAGCCCGACTTGGTCGCCCGATGGCGTGCGCCTCGCCTTTGTGCGCCGACCCGACGACGAAGACGATCTCGGCTTCCGCTCCGCCGTCCATGCGCTCAAAGTCGACGATCCGTTCGCCCCGCCCGAACTCGTCGCCTTCGCGGACGGCGTCGCCGTCGCCGTCGCGTACGCGCCCGACGGCTCGTTGCTGGTGGTCGGGTGGGACCAGCCGCAACCGGTCGGCATCGTGAACCTGTACCGCGTGGACGGCGCGACCGGCGCGGCGACGCAGTTGGCGGCATCCCTTGACCGCAGCGTCGCGCCCGGCGCGCCCGGCTACCCAGGAGCGCTGCCAGTGGTGTCCGCGGCCGGCGATGTCGTCTTCGCCGTCGAGGATCGCGGTTGCGCCCACATCTACGCCGTGCCGCTCGCCGGCGGCGACCCGCGGCCGGTGCTGGCCGGCGCCGGCCGGGTGATCTCCGGCCTGTCGCTGGCCGGTGGGACCGCCGCGACCGTGTTGACCACCGCTGAATCGTTCGGCGATGTCGTGCGGGTCGATCTCGCGACCGGCGCGACAGAGGTGGTCGGCGCGCACGGGGCCGCTCCGGACGGGACCGAGCTCTACATCCGCGAGCCGCGCGAGTTCACGATCAGCGACGGGGTGGTGGTCGAGGGCTGGGTGCTGCGGGACCCAGAGGTCACGGGCGCCACGCCGTTGCTGCTCGACATCCACGGCGGGCCGCATAACGCCTGGAACGGCGCCGTCGACGTGGCTCACCTGTACCACCAGGAACTCGCACAGCGGGGCTGGACCGTGCTCGCCGTCAACCCGCGCGGCAGCGACGGCTACGGCGACGACTTCTACCGCGCCGTCGACGGCGCCTGGGGCGAGGCTGACGCCAAGGACTTCCTCGAACCGATCGAACAGCTAGTCGCCGAGGGTCTGGCCGACCCCGCCCGGCTGGTCGTCGCCGGCTACAGCTACGGCGGCTTCATGACCTGTCGCCTGACCAGCCGCGACAACCGCTTCGCCGCAGCCATCGCCGGCGGGCTTATCTGCGACTTCGAGAGTTTGGTGGGGACCGGGGACTTGGGCCACCAATCCAGCGTCCTGGATCTGAGGGCGATGGCGTGGCTGCAGCGGGACCGCCAGCGTGTCGCCGAGCTGTCGCCGTACACCACTGTCGACCAGGTCGACACACCGACTTTGATCCTGCACGGCGGCGAGGACCGGCGCTGCCCGGTGGGGCAGGCGCAGCAGTGGCACCATGCGTTGCGTGAACGTGGCGTGCCCACCCAACTGGTCCTCTACCCTGGCGGCAGCCACATGTTCATCGTGAACGGCTTGCCGAGCCACCGGGCCGACGCTTGCCGGCGGGTGGTGGACTGGGCGGAGCGGCACGTTGGCGCCGCCTCGGGGCCACGCCCCGCGCCGATCGACGCGGCGCACTGGCAGCGCCGCCTCGACACCCTGGTGGCGCGCCACAAGGTGGCGGGCGCGGCGCTGGGAGTCATGCGCCTCGGCCCGGACGGCGCGGTGGACGTCGCCACGGCGGCATCTGGCACGCTGAACCAGAAGTTGGGCGCCCGGGCGCCGGTCGCCGGGGACTCGCTCTTCCAGATCGGCTCCATCACCAAGGTGTGGACCGCGACCGCGATCATGCGCCTGGTCGACGAGGGCCGGCTCTCGCTCGACACCCGCGTCAAGGAGGTTCTGCCGGATCTCAAGCTCATCAACGAGGATCTGACCGAAGGCCTGACCGTTTGGCACCTGTTGACCCACACGAGCGGCATCGACGGCGACATCTTCACCGACACCGGCCGGGGTGACGACGCGGTGCGTGAATACGTCGAGCTGCTGGACGCCGCGGCCCAGAACCATCCCCTTGGCGCGACCTGGTCGTATTGCAACTCCGGCTTCGTGATCCTGGGGCGGATCCTCGAGGTGGTGACTGGTCTGAGCTGGGACGCCGTCATGCGGACTCAGCTGTTCGAACCGCTCGGGTTGACCCACACGACCACTCTCCCCGAGGAGACCATCATGTTCTCGGCCGCCGTCGGCCACCTCGAGATCGGCGGCGAGGTCACCCAGGCGCCTGTCTTCCTGCTGCCGCGGTCGGTGGGACCGGCGGGGCTGATCACCTCGAGTGTGGAGGACGTGCTCGCCTTCGCTCGGCTCCATCTGCGCGGCGGGTTGGCCGATGACGGGACCCGGGTGATAAGCGCGGATTCGGCCGAACGCATGCGGGCTGAGCAGTGCAAGACCACCAGGGCGGATGAGCCGGTCGATTCGATGGGGCTCGGCTGGATGCGCGCGGACTGGAACGGCGAACGTGTCTTCTGGCACGACGGCGGCACGATCGGCCAAGCCTCGTGGCTGTTCTGCCACCCCGCATCCGGGGTCGCCGCGGTCCTGCTCACGAACGGCGGGGTGGACCCGGCCCGGTTGAGCGACGAGTTGCTGAGCGAGGTCTTCGTCACGCTCGCAGGGGTCGTCAAGCCGGCGCCGACCCGTTTGCCGGATGAGCCCGCCGATGCCGACATCGCCCCGTTCGTGGGCACGTACGAGAACGGCGCGACCCGCTTCGAGGTTTTCGACGGCGAGAACGGCCCGCGCCTGCGTGCCACGGCGCTCGGCCCGTTGGCGGCTCTGCGGGTTCCCAACCCGACCGAACACCCGCTGATCCCGCTGGCCTCGGACTTGTGGGCGGCGCCTCTGAGAGAGGACGGCAGCGGCCCGGTCGGCAAGCTCTTGTTCTTCACGCTGGCCGACGGCCGGCAGTATCTGCAGTTCGGGCGCACCGCGCCGAAGGTCTAGAGCTACCATTGCCCGGTGACTCCCGAAGAACTGAGCCAGGCGCTGGCGTGCGCCGTCAAACAAGCCGTCGCCGACGGGGCGGTCGCCCTCGCCCCGGCCGACATCCCCGATGAGGTGCGGGTCGACAGGCCGAAGCAAGCGGGCCGCGGCGACTGGTCCGCCAATATCGCTCTCCAGCTCGCGAAACGCGCCGGCGTCCCGCCTAGAGACCTCGCGGCCGCGCTGACTCCACACATCGCGAGAATCCCCGCGATCGGGCAGGTCGAGGTGGCCGGTCCGGGCTTCATCAACATCACCTTGGCCAAGGCCGCCGCTGGCGCTCTGACCAAGAAGATCGTCGAAGCGGGTGAGAGCTTCGGGCGGGGCGAAGACATGGCCGGCCTGAGCGTCAACGTCGAGTTCGTCTCCGCCAACCCGACCGGCCCAGTGCACCTGGCGGGCGCGCGTTGGGCTGCGGTCGGGGACACGCTGGCGCGCCTCTTCGAGGCGGAGGGCGCCCATGTGGTCCGCGAGTACTACTTCAACGACCACGGCGCGCAGCTCGACCGCTTCGCCGAATCGTTGTGCGCGGCCGCGCACGGCGAGCCGACCCCGCCGAACGGCTACGGCGGCCGTTACATCAAAGAGCTCGCGGACGGGATCGTGCAAGCGGACAAGACGGTGCTGGAAACCGACCGCGAGACCCAACTCGAAGCCTTCCGTGAGCGCGGCGTCGCCGCCATGTTCCCCGAGATCAAACGTTCGCTCAGCGATTTCCGGGTGAACTTCGACGTGTATTTCCACGAGAACTCGTTGCACACCTCCGGCAAAGTGGAGCGCGCCGTGGAACAGCTCAAGGAAAGCGGTCACCTCTATCTCGAAGACGGGGCCTGGTGGCTCAGGTCGACGGATTTCGGCGACGACCGTGACCGTGTGGTGATAAAACGGGACGGCGCCGCCGCGTATATCGCGGCCGACATCGCCTATTTCCGGGACAAACGGCAAAGGGGCGCCGATCTCGCGATCTACCTGCTGGGCGCCGACCACCACGGCTATATCGCCCGGCTGAAGGCCGCGGCGGCCGCGTTGGGCGACGATCCGGCCCGCGTCGAGGTGTTGATCGGCCAGCTGGTCTTCTTGGCGCGCGGCGGCGAGCGCGTCAAAATGTCGAAACGCGCCGGCACGGTGGTGACTTTGGAGGACCTGGTCGAGGCGATCGGCGTGGACGCGGCCCGTTACGCCATGGTCCGCTCTTCGATCGACTCGTCGCTGGAGATCGACCTGGACCTCTGGGCGTCGCAAACCAACGAGAACCCGGTCTTCTATGTCCAATACGCGCACGCGCGCACGTCCGCGGTGGCGCGTAACGCGCAGGCGGCCGGCGTCGAGCGCGCGGACGGCTTCGCCCCGGACACGTTGGACCATCCGTCAGAGGCGGCGCTCCTCGCGCTCCTTGGCAGCTTCCCGGCGACAGCGGCGCAGGCCGCACAGCTGCGCGAACCTCACCGCGTCGCCCGCTACCTGGAGGAACTCGCGTCGGCTTACCACAAGTGGTACGACAAACGCCGCGTCATCCCGCTCGCCGACGAGCCGATGACCGACACTCACCGCACCCGCTTGTGGTTGAACGACGCCACCCGCCAGGTCCTCGCGAACGGCCTGGCTCTGCTCGGCGTGACCGCGCCGGAAAGGATGTGACGTGGCCGCTCACGAAGCCGGCGCTCTGCACGCCGCCCCCCAGGCCCCGGCTTGGCTTGACGTCCCAGCGGACGTGAACGCCCTGCTTCGGGTGATTTGGCCGCGCACGGCCCGCAAGGTGGACGATGCCGTGCTGCAAGTCGGCGGCATCGGCGTCGACGAGTTGGCCGCCCTGGTCGGCACTCCCGCCTATGTGGTCGACGAGGCGGACTTCAGGGCGCGCGCGGTGGCGTTCAAGCGGGAGTTCGAGTCGGCTTTCGCCCATCTGGCTGGCGCCCGGGTCCACTATGCCGCGAAGGCGCTGATCACAGTGGGGATAGCGCGGTGGCTGGCGGAGGACGGCCTCGCGGTGGACGTGTGCTCCGAAGGCGAGTTCGAGATCACGGAGCGGGGCGGGATCCCACCGGAACGGGTGACGCTGCACGGGTCGAACAAGTCGGACGCCTATTTGCGGCGCGCCCTGGCCGCCGGCGTCGGCCGGATCGTGGTCGACTCGCTCCCGGAGATCGACCAGATCACGCGGCTGGCCGGCGAAGCGGGCGTGGTGGCGCCCGTGATGTTGCGTTGTTCGATCGGGATCGAGGCCCACACCCACGAATTCATCGCCACCTCCCATGAGGATCAGAAGTTCGGGCTGTCAGCGGCGGACGGCTCCGCCTTTGAGGGGGTGCGCCGCGTGTTGGCGGCGCCCGGTCTCAGGCTGCTCGGGGTGCATTCCCACATCGGGTCGCAGATCTTCGACACCCACGCCTACGGCCAGGCGATCCGGCGGCTGGTTCGGATCACGGCCGAGGTGGAGCGGACCCACAAGGTCGCCCTGCCCGAGTTGGGGCTGGGCGGCGGCTTCGGCGTGGCCTACACCACCGGCCACGATCCGCTCCCGGTGGACCGGGTGGCGCGTGGGATGGCGGAGCTGGTCGAACGGGAGTGCGCGGCTGAGTCGATCGTCCCGCCGCAT
>JAITLE010000151.1 GCA_031278075.1 Bifidobacteriaceae bacterium
GGCACCGACCTCGACTGCTCGGTGGGCTTCTTCCCGCCGTACGGCACTTATCCGGCCACGACGGGCCTGCCCGCCGCGCAGGCGCAGGGCTTGGCCCCGGAGCAGGACTGGGATGTCGCCCTGGTCAGGGCCTTCACGATCCGCATGCAGACCGGCGAATTCGACGACAACGTGGCCTATGCGGGCAGCGACTACACAGCCGCCGACGCGTCCAAGGGCATCGGCGCGAACAGCCACCTGGCCACCGCGCACCAGATGAGCCTCGAAGCTCCGGTGTTGCTGCAGAACAACGGCGTCCTGCCGTTGTCTGTCACCTCCGGCGAGAAGACCGTGGTCCTGGGCTATTACTCGACCCACGTGGTCCACGGCGGCTATTCGCCGGGCCAGCCCTCCATCCCGATGGTCTCGGCGGCTGACGCGATCAGCGCTTACGTCACCAGCCAGAGCGGAACCACTGTCGTCAACGATCAAGCCATCAGCAGCGCGGTCGGCGCGAAGCCGGGCCCGGTGGGCGGCTTCTTCACGGTCGCAGGCGCCGATTTCATCACGACGGATGGCACGCCCCCGCTGTCCGTCAACGCCAACACCGACCTCACCGACCTCTCCGGCTGGGAGATCAAGGCGAGCTTCTCCGGCGACCCGACATTCACCGACACGGGGAGCCTCGACGGGGCCTTCACCGTGCCGTCCGCCGCGATCCCGGCTGATGCCACGGTGATCAACCTGAACGTCTCCGGCAGCGACATCGTCGACGCGCCCTCCGGCTGCCTCGCGAGCAGCACCCAGGCGTGCCCCACCTACGGTCACTTCGACGTCACGATCGGCGCCGAGACCAACGTCTACCCGCTCGAATACAGGCTGGTCGTCGACCCCTACACCTCGGCGGAGGCCCCGAGCTACATCCCGTTGGCGATCCCGCTGACTGATTTCCCGGCCTACACCCCGGGCACGCCGACCGACATCGTGTTCACGTTCGCGATCGGCTCAGGCGGCGCCGGCGCCCCCGGCATCAACCTGGACTCAGCGCAACTCCAGGAGATCGCGGACGCCGAGAACGTCATCGTCTACCTCGGCACCCGCGAATCCGACTCCAACGAGGAACAAGACCGCGCTTCGGTCGCGCTCCCGCGTTGGCAAGCCGACCTCGCCGCCTTGGTCGGCGGCTTGAACCCGAACACCGTGGTCTACATCCAGGCCGTCGGCCAAGTCGACGTCTCGGCGTTCAAGGACAAGGTCGCGGCGATCATCTGGACGTCCTACAACGGTCAGTACCAGGGCCAGGCGGCCGCGGAGCTGCTGTTCGGCCAGACCGTCACCTTGGAAGACGGCAGCACCGTCCAGGCCAACCCGTCCGGCAAGCTGACCTACACGTATTACTCAGACGTGGACGCTCAACTCGGGAAGACCGCCGATGGCGCGTCGATGGACTATCGCCTGTCGACCGCTGAGGGCTCCTCCTGCGGGCGCACCTACTGGTACTACCAGAACACCTGCGGCGAGCCGGACTACGCGTTCGGCCACGGTTTGTCCTACTCCACGTTCGCGTACTCGGATTTGACGGTCAGCCAGACCGCCGCAACGCCTGACGACGTGGTCACCGTGTCCGTCAAGGTCACCAACACGGGCACGCTCCCCGGCCGCGAGATCGTCCAGTTGTACGCCATCTCGCCGCAGGCCGATGGCGTCGACCGCCCGTACAAGCAGCTCAAGGGGTTCGCGAAGACCCAGCCCATCGAACCCAACGGGTTCGAGACGGTTGAGATCGACCTGCCCGTGGCCGACCTCTGGTTCTGGGACGAGGCCACGCAGCAGCAGGTCTACGACCAGGGCACATGGACGCTCGAAGTCGGCGCCTCGTCCGCTGACACTGGCGCCTTGACCGCTGCTCTGGCGTTGAGCGGCGACGGCCACCACGGCATCGGCGTGGTCCGCGCCATCCCGGACGGCGTGGTGTTGAACCTCACCACTCCGAACAGCGTCATCACGTCGCTGACCTCGGTGACCCGCAACGACCAGTCGTTCTATGACCTGGCCGATGTGAGCGTCGATTACGCCTCGTCTGACCCGTCGGTCGCTTCGGTCGACGCGAACGGCGTGGTGCGGGCGGTCGGCGTGGGCGTGGCTTTGATCACGGCCACCGCCACAGCCGACGGCGAGACCGATCAGGACACGTTCCCTGTGGTCGTGGCCGACGGGCAGCCGTCAGGCGAGGCCGAGACGGCGTTCGACTACCAGATCGACTTCGGGGATCCCGAGCCGACGGTGGAGGAGGCCCGGCTTGGTGTGCAACTGACCGCGAAGGCGGTCGGGGCCGAAGGCGCGACCTACTCGTACCTGATCGCTCCGATGGACCTGAACGAGGTCGGCGCCACGGTCACCCCGGAGGGCGTGTTGACGGCCACCAGGGCCGGCCTGGTCGAGGTGACGGTGATCGCGACTGTCGGGGATGTCTCCATCTCGCGGTCGGTTGTGATCCGGGTCGGGTTGTCGGAGGATCAAGGTCCGGTCGAGGAGCCGACCGGCGGGACGACAGATCCGAGCGAGGAGCCCACCGGCGGGCCCAGCGACGGGACGAGCGCCTCGCCGACCGCGCCCGGGGACAAGCTCCCGGTGACCGGTTCCAACACCGGCCCGAGTTTGCTCGTGGTCGCGTTGGCCTTGGCCGCCTTCGGCGGCCTGGCGATCCGCCGCAGCCGGTTGCTGCGCGGGAGGGACAGCGTCCTGTGACGTTCTCCTGACCGAACACGGCCCGCGTGAGCGGCGGGCCTGAAGTGACCCGGCCCGGGCCGACCGTAGTCTAGGTCGACCCGGGCCGGTGCTTTCGGCCGGGCCGGACGGCATCGTGCATCCCTTGGTGTTGTGAACGCTGCCAGGGCGCTGACGGTGTTGTGGTTTCGTGTACAGAAGTCAATGCTGGGACATGGGTGGCGCGACAGCGGGCTGAGCCCCACAAAACCGGGGCTTGCGTTCGCGCCTCGTATCCAGGAATACTGGAAGTCCCGGCCTCGCGTCGGGGCGTGAGGGGGAACGGCCCCCTCGCGTGTGCGGCCTCCACCGTCGGCGCGCCGCCAACCACAGCCGAAGCATCTCGACGCCTGACGGAAGCCCCTGGGCGCATTGGACACGACGCGTTCACCGCAGTTGGCTTCCCCAGGCCAACTTCGAAAGGAATGCAGTCTATGAGGCTCAACAAGCGCCCCCGGCCCCGCAGCCTGGCAAAAGCCGGCCTGGGGCTCGCCGTAGCGGCGACTTTGGGTATCAGCCTGGCCGTTTCGGCCCCAGGCGGTGCTCGGTCCGAGGAAACACCGATCTGGCTCGACACGTCGTATTCGTTCGCTGAGCGAGCGGCCGCCCTGGTGGCGGAGATGACCGTGCCCGAGAAGATCCTCCAACTCGACGACAAGCCGCCCGCGATCGCCCGCCTGGGCCTGGCGGCCTACGACTATTGGAATGAGGCCCTCCACGGCGTGGTCGCCTCCGGCACCACAATGTTCCCGAGCCCCACCGCCATCGGCTCAACCTTCAACCGCGACCTGGTCGCGACGTTGGGCAACATCATCGGCAACGAGGCCCGCGCGCTGAACAACTCCACGGGCAAGGGCCTGACCTATTGGTCGCCCACGTTGAACATCTCCCGCGACCCGCGCTGGGGCCGCGCCGACGAGAGCTACGGCGAAGACCCGTACCTGGTCGGAGAGATCGGCGAACAGTTCATCACCGGTTTGCAAGGCGACGACGAGACCTACCTGAAGGCGATCTCCACGCCGAAGCACTACTTCGCGAACAACTCCGAGTCGAACCGCCGCAACGGCGACTCTGTGATGACGGAGCGCGAGATCCGCGAGTACTACACCCCGGCGTTCGCCCAAGCCATGAGCGAAGAGGTCGGCGCGTATTCGTTCATGACCGCGTACAACCGCGTCAACGGCGTGCCGATGAGCTTGTCCTCGGAATACCTGGAGACGATGGCGCGCCGCCAGTGGGGTTTCGACGGTTACGTCACCACGGACTGCTCCGCGATTCAGGACTCCTTCAACCGGCACCTGTGGACCCCTGAGGGTTGGGACCACAGCGTCACCCCGGCCGAAGCTGTCGCATGGGCGCTCAAGGCCGGCTCCGACATCGACTGCCAAGGCAATTCATATGAGCAGAACTTGCAGGCCTCATTCGACGCCGGCCTGATCAGCGAGGCGGACCTCGACGCTGAGCTGACCATGCTGCTCGAGGGCCGCTTCCGGCTAGGCGAATTCGACCCGCCCGCGCAGGTGCCTTACACCAAAGCCGCTTACACCAATATCGCGACACCCTCGTATCAGGCTGCTTCGCTAGCGGTCTCCAATGAGGCGCCGGTGCTGCTCAAGAACGAGAACATTCCCGGCGAGACGGCCAAGGGCCTGCCTCTGACCAGCGCCGACGCGGCGAACATCGCAGTTGTCGGTTACCTCGGGGACGTGTTCGTGTCAGGCGGCTACTCAGGCTCCGATCCTGTCGACGGGCGCGCTTTCACGACAGCGCTCACCGA
This sequence comes from Bifidobacteriaceae bacterium, assembly GCA_031278075.1. Classification (GTDB taxonomy): domain Bacteria; phylum Actinomycetota; class Actinomycetes; order Actinomycetales; family WQXJ01; genus JAIRTF01. Next base: position 4,523 of record JAITLE010000151.1, read on the forward strand.
GGTCGCCGCGCAGATCAACCCGGCCGCGAACGTGAACTATGTCGGGCCCGGCGTCACCCCAAGCGTGACGAGCGGCACGATCGACATTTGCGAGATAATCTTCCAACCGGGCTACGACGTGAATGACACCGGGGGCTTCACCTGCCCGATGTATTGGTCGACCACCACCGCTTCCGGCAAGCCCGGCATCCAGAACGTGACCTTCAAGAACAGCGGCACAGCAGTGGGCGACCCGATTCGCACGCTCGCCACACCCAACGGCTACCCGCTTTCGATCACGGACGACCCGGCGCCCGAGCAGTTCATCATCTGGGAAGGCTGGATGGGCATCAACTGGGGTTACCCCGACTACATGCAGCCCAGCTCAGTTTGGGGTGGTTACTTCGCAGTCCGCCACGACTTCTCCGGAGCGGAGAACGAGGTCTGCCTCGCTCAGTCCGGCGATTCGGCGGCCGCCGCCAAGGGTGGCGTGTTCCAAGTCCACCTCGACTCGATGACCGGTCCGATCGTCGCCACAGTGCCGGCAGAAGGCGACAACTCGGGGTGCGATGACGACGGGTTGACCCCGGGCACGGTCAACGGCACCGTGTCCCTGACCGGTGTGCCGACCGGCATACACGACCTGTACTTCGTCTACGACAACGGCGCCCTGGGCGCTTACGGCCAGGCCGGCACGCCGGGCCATCCATACGCCTACGATCTGGACTCCGCGGCTGAGGCGACCGTGGCGGCAGCCGACGCCGTGATCGTGGTCATCGGGACCACCAACGCTGAGGCGTCGGAGGAGATGGACCGGGTGAACATCGACCTGCCGCGCTTCCAAGATGAGCTGGTCAACAAGATCGCGGCCCTGAACGATCACACGGTGGTCTGGATGCAGTCGGTCGGCACCATGGACATCGAGGCGTTCAAGGACAACCCAAGCGTCCCGTCGATCGTCTGGACCAACTACAACGGCCAGCATCAGTCGATCGCGGCTGCGAACATCCTGTTCGGCCAGACCAACCCGTCCGGCCGTTTGCCCATGACCTGGTACTCCGACCTGGATCAACTCGGGAGCGTGTGGGATTACGGCATCACACCGGCGACCACAGCCGCCGGATACGGGCGCACCTACCAGTACTTCACCGGGGATGTGTCCTATCCGTTCGGCTACGGCTTGTCCTATTCGTCGTTCTCATATTCCAACCTGGCGCTGGACAAGAGCTCTTATGGGGGCGATGACACGATCGTCGCCACAGTCGACGTGACCAACAACGGCGCCGCCGCCGGCAAAGAGGTGGTCCAGCTCTATGTCAGCGCCCCAGGCGCGGACGGGCAAGACCGGCCGCTGAAGCAACTCAGGGGCTTCGAGAAGGTCTCGATCGCCAGTGGCGCCACGGCGACGGTGACGATCAAGGTCGCAGCGGCTGATTTGTGGATGTGGGATGAGGCTGGGGACAAGGAGGCTTGGGACCTCGGGCAGTGGACGGTCCAGGTCGGACCCGACTCAGCCCAGGGCCTTGAGGCCACGTTCGACCTGACGTCGGCGCCGACGTTGCTGTTGGACATCGTCAAGACCGTGCCCGACGGCGTGGTCCTGAACACCGCGGCCCCCGGGAACGTCATCCACGCGAACCTCTCCGCGACCCGCACCGACGAGACGTTCTACGATCTCGGGAGCGCAGGCGTGGCGGTGCCCGGGTACGCGGCCTACGCCGCGGACGGCGTGACCGTGACGTACTCCGTCGCCAACGCGGCGGTCGCCTCGGTCGACGCGAACGGCATCGTCCGGGCGGTGGGCGAAGGCGTCACAACGGTCACGGCGACTGTGACGGCTGGGACTTTGACCAAGTCCGACTCGTTCCCGGTGGTTGTGCAGGGTGACGAGGCCGGTCCGGTGATCGAACTGCCGGATCAGACGATCGAGGTGTCGGATGCGGGCGCGATCGCGGCTCTGGCCGAGGTCAAGCTGCTGCCCGCTGGCGCCACGGCCACGCTGAGCTACCTGATCGCGCCGATGGACGAGAACTCGGCTGATGCGACGATCGACCCGGTGACGGGCGAGGTCACTGCGACGCAGCTGGGGCGGGTCCGGATCACAGCCAAGGCTGAAATCCAGCCGGAGACGGGCGACACCTACTGGATCACGCGGTCGGCTTGGATCGATGTGGTCGAGGACGGGTCATCGCCGCCCGCGCCGCCGACCTATGAGCCTAGCGAGGGCCCGTCGACCGAGCCGAGCACGGGTCCCTCGGCTGGGCCCAGCGGGGCGCCGGATGGTCCCACGGTCACTCTCGGCTCCGCCAAGGTTGCCGCAGGGCAGAAGTTGCTGGTCACCGGGACCGGCTTCGAGCCCGGTGAGACCGTCGCCGTGATCTTCGACGGCGCCGAAGTCGGCTCGGTGCAGGCCAATGATCAGGGTGCGGTGAGCTTCGAGTTCACGGTGCCGGCGGCCACTGCGCCCGGTCGCTATGCGATCACGCTGACCGGCGCCGTCTCTGCTTCGGTGGACGCCTTCTTCGAGGTGACCGCTGCGGGGACGCTGCCCGTCACCGGGTCGAACACCGGCGCCTGGGTCGCGAGCGCGTTGCTGATCCTTGGGGTCGGCGTGGCGATCGTCCTGGCAGTGCGGCCGCGCAGGAAGGAGTCGGTCTGACGCCATTGAAGCGTGGCGCCCGGCTCGAATGAGCTAGGCGCCACGCGGGCGGGGCGGCGCCGCGGTCCGGGAGGGCCGGGCGCCGCCCCGTTTTCGCGCCC
>JAITLE010000153.1 GCA_031278075.1 Bifidobacteriaceae bacterium
AAGTGTAGGAATGGTGACGCCCGCCGGAATCGGCCCCGACGGGGCCAGAAACAGCGTGAGCCCCTGACCTGCAGAAACGTCCCTCGGGCGGGTTCACGGTCAACATGCGGGCCGGGGTGTGGGTCGCGGAACTCTACACTTCTCGTCTCTGACGGGAGAAGTGTAGGAATGGTGACACCCGCCCGGAGCGGGGTTCCGGGGGCCAGAACCAGCGTAAGCCCCTGACCTGCGGAGACGCGTCCCGGGCGGCTTGGTGGTCAACATGCGGGCCGGGGTGCGGGTCGCGGAACTCTACACTTCTCGATCCTGGCGGGAGAAGTGTAGGAATGGTGACACCCGCCCGGATCGGGGTTCCGGGGGCCAGAACCAGCGTAAGCCCCTGACCTGCGGAAAGACCTCCCGGGCGGGTTGGTGGTCGAGATGCGGGCCGGGGTGCGGGTCGCGGAACTCTACACTTCTCGCTCCAGACGGGAGAAGTGTAGGAATGGTGACGCCCGCTCGGATGGGGGTTCCGGGGGCCAGAACCAGCGTGAGCCCCTGACCTGCGGAGACGTGTCCCGGGCGGGTTCACGGTGACGGCGTGGGCCGGGGCGGGGGTCGCGTATCTCTACACTTCTCGGTTCTGACGGGAGAAGTGTAGGAATGGTGACACCCGCCCGGATGGGGGTTCGGGGGACCGGAACCAGCGTGAGCCCCTGACCTGCGGATACGCGTCCCGGGCGGGCCGACGGTCAACATGCGGGCCGGGGCGGGGGTCGCGGAACTCTACACTTCTCGTCTCTGGCGGGAGAAGTGTAGGAATGGTGACGCCAGCTCGGATCAGGGTTTCGGGGACCGGAACCAGCGTAAGCCCCTGACCTGCGGAAACGTGCCCTGAGCGGGTTGGTGGTCGAGATGCGGGCCGAGGTGCGGGACGCGGAACTCTACACTTCTCGCTCCAGACGGGAGAAGTGTAGGAATGGTCACGCCCACCCGCCTCCGGGCGCCCCGACAGGCGACGCCCAGACCTCTCCACTGGTCAATAGCGGGACCACCACCCGCCCAGATCTGCCCGAAACCCCAACAAGCCGCGACCGGCCTGCCCCGACATCCCAGGGCTAAACCCAGCCACGACAACGACCCGGATGACTCCTGCGCCAACGTCCGGCGGGCCATCCACCCTGCCAATCGGCCGCCCGCGCCCAGCCGGCCCACGCCCTAGCCGCCCGCGCCGCGTTCAGCGACAGCCAGAGCATCGTCCAGGGTGAACGCGCCGGCGTACAGGGCCTTGCCCACGATCGCCCCCTCCACTCCGAGCGGCGTCAGGGCACGCAGCGCTGCGATGTCCGCGAGTGACGCGACCCCGCCCGAGGCGACCACCGCCGCGTCGGTCTTGGCGCACACCGCGCGCAACAACTCGAGGTTCGGCCCCTCAAGCGTCCCGTCCTTGGTCACGTCAGTGACGATGTAACGCCGGCAGCCGTCCCGGTCGAGCCTGGCCAGCACCTCAAAGAGGTTCCCGCCGGGTTTGGTCCAGCCCCGGGCGGCGAGCGTGACTCCACGCACATCCAGCCCGACGGCGATCCTCTCGCCGTGCCGCGCCAGGACCGCCTTGGTCCAAGCCGGGTCCTCGAGGGCCGCCGTGCCGAGCACGATCCGCCTCGCCCCGGTGGCGAGCGCTCTGGCCAGCGTCGCGTCGTCCCTGATCCCACCCGACAGCTCGACCCGCGTCTCCAGCGCCGCGATCACCCCGGCCAACAGGTCGGCGTTGGAGCCACGCCCGAAGGCGGCGTCCAAGTCCACTAGATGGATCCAAGGCGCGCCCGCCCGCTGCCAGTCGCTCGCCGCGGCGAGCGGATCACCGTAGAAGGTCTCAGACCCCGCCTCGCCCTGGACCAAGCGCACCGCCTGCCCGCGCGAGACGTCGACGGCCGGAAGAAGCTCCAATGGGCGGGTCATAGTGTTCCAATCCAGTTCTCAAGCAAGCGCGCGCCAGCGTCGCCGGACTTCTCCGGGTGGAATTGTGTCGCGCTCAGTGGCCCGTTTTCGACTGCGGCGACGAATGGGCCGCCATAGTCGGCCCAGGTCACCAGCGGCGGCGCGAACGGCCCAGCCGGGGCGTCCAGGAGCGGGAACTCCTGGGCCGCATAGGAATGCACAAAGTAGAAGCGTTCGTCCGCCACGCCCGCGAAGAGTCGGCTCCCGGCCGGCGGCCGCACCTTGGACCAGCCGATGTGTGGGACGACGGGCGCTTTCAGCCGGGTCACCGCTCCCGGCCACTGCCCCAACCCGACGTCTGACCGGGCGGCTGAGCCGCCGTTCAGCCCCCCATCCGCCACGCCACCACCCGCGCCACCCGCGCCACCGTCGCCACCGTCGCCACCGCCGATGACGCCACCGCCGCCGCGCCCGAAGCGCCCGCCATCACGCCCCTCACCCTCGCAGCCGCGCTCGAACATCACCTGCAGCCCCACGCAGATCCCCAGGACAGCCCGCCCGCCGGCCAGTCGACGCTCGATCAGCCGGGGCGCGTCGACCCGCCTCAGCCCATCCATGACCGCCCGGAACGCGCCCACGCCCGGCACGATCAGCCCGTCCGCCGCCGCGACGGCCTTGGGCTCAGCCGTCAGCTCCACCCTCGCGCCGGCCCGCTCAGCCGCCCTGACGGCGCTGCGGGTGTTGCCGAAACCGTAATCCAGAACCACCACCCTCATGGGCTGTCCGTCTCGGTCTCACGTTTACGTTTGGAGCGCCTCAGGTTGCGCCCGATGATCGCGATCGCGTCCGCGGGGCTCAGCTCCTCCACGCTGACCGCCTCCGCGAGCGCCACCTCGGCCGCCTCTGGGTCGATCAGCAGATCCTCCAACAGCTGCGGCGCCCGAGCCAACGCCAGCCCCGCGGGCACGCGCTGGCGCACCACCCCGTCGACCCACAGGTAGCCCTGGATGTCCGCCCCGGCGGGGTCCTTGGTGGGACCGCGCCGCAGTAAGAAGACGGGCACACCCCTCAGGGTGGACGATGCCGTCCGCGCAGCCGCCAGGGCCGCTTCCTCCGCCGGATCGTCCAGCACAGCGAACCCCATCCCGCCCGCGGCGAGCGTGCGGGCCGCGACGCGCGGCCCCTTGAGGAAAGCGGCCAACAGCCGCTTGTCGCCCACGCCGAGCACCAACACCGCGGTCTCCTTGTACGGCGGCACGTCGGGCGTTCCGCCGAACTCACGCGCTGTCGGCGCCACATCCTCGGCCACTTGCTCCGCGAGGAGGTCTTCCAGCGCCCGGTCCCAATCGTGCGCGGAGGAGTTCACAACGATCCCTTGGTCGATGGCACCCCCGCGACTCTGCCGTCGTGCGCCACGGCGGCGCGCAGCGCCCGCGCGACGGCTTTGAACTCGGCTTCGACGATGTGGTGCGGGTCGCGCCCGCTGAGCAGCCTGACGTGCAGGGTGATGCGCGCGTTGAGCGCGAGGCTCTCCAGCGCGTGACGCGCCAGCGAACCCGTGAAGTGGCCCGCGATCAGCGCGAACGCCAACTCGTCCGGCTCACCCGAGCCGACGAAGTACGGCCGTCCCGACACGTCGACCACAGCTTGGGCGAGCGCCTCGTCCAGCGGCACGGTCGCGTCCCCGAAACGCGCGACGCCCCGCTTGTCCCCGAGCGCCTCGCCCAACGCCGCCCCGATCGCTATCGCGGTGTCCTCGACCGTGTGGTGGACGTCCACATCCAGGTCCCCTTGGGCGGCCACGGTCAGGTCGATCAGCGAGTGACGCGCGAACGCTGTCAACATGTGGTCGTAGAACCCCACCCCGGTGGCGATCTGCGATTCTCCCTTCCCGTCGAGGTCCAGGGCGACACGTACGGCGGATTCCGCCGTCTTGCGCTCGATGACCGCTGTCCGGCTCATTCCAACTCCTCTCGGGTCAGGGCCAATGCGCGGAGAAACGCCAGCGTCTCCGCTTCGGTGCCCACCGACACCCTAAGCCATCCCTCGGGTCCGACCTCGCGCGTGATCACGCCCGCGGCCAACAGTCGCGCGAAGACAGCCCGCCTGTCGCCGAATCGCCCGAACAGGACGAAGTTCGCCTCGGATGGGGCCACCCTCAGCCCCATGGCGACGAGCGCCGCCGCGAGCCGGTCGCGCCGCTCCCGCAGCTCGTCCACTCGCGACAGCATCAAGGTGGCGTGCTCCAAGGCGCCCAGCGCCGCCGCCTGGGTCAACGCCGAGAGGTGGTACGGCAGCCGCACGGTCCGCAAACACCGGATAAGCTCCGGGTCGGCCGCGAGGTAACCCAACCGCGCTCCCGCGAAGGCGAACGCTTTCGACATCGTGCGGCTGACCGCGACGTGTGGATACTTCGCCACCAGCGACACCGCGCTCGGTGTGCGCGCGTCGCGGAACTCCGCGTACGCCTCGTCCACCACCAGCACGGCTTTGCCCGCGGTGTGCCGGGCCAGCGCCTCCACGTCCGCCAGCGGGGTGACCACGCCGGTCGGGTTGTTCGGGCTGTCGAGCAGCACCACAGTCGGCCCCACTCGGTCGATATGCCCGATGGCGTGCGCCGGATCCAGCGTGAAGTCCGCCTCGCGCTTGCCCGGCTGCCACGCGGTGTGTGTGTCCCGCGCGTATTCCGGGTACATCGAGTAGCTGGGGTCGAAGCTCGCGCAGACCCGCTTCGGCCCGCCGAACGCGAGCATGATCTGCAGCATCACCTCGTTCGAGCCGTTCGCGGCCCACACCCCGTCAGCGGTCAGATCGACCGCCCCGGATTCGGCCGCGAGGTAGCGGGCGAGCGCCTCGCGCAGCTCCGCGAAGTCTCTGTCCGGGTAGCGGTTCGCCCCGGCGACGGCTTGGCGGACCCGTGCCAGGACGCTCTCCACCACCTCGGGCGGCGGCGGGTAGGGGTTTTCGTTGACGTTGAGCCGGTTGGGGACGTCGGGGTGGGGCGCGCCGTATGGCTCGGCGGCCGCGATCTCTGGCCTGACGGGCAAGCGCCTCACGGGCTCACCCGCCTTCCAGCCCCGCCGGCCGCCCGCGCGAGCGCCGCCTCGCCGTGGGCGGGCAAGTCTTCCGACCCGGCCAGCGCCGCGATGAGCGGCGCCACGTCGCCGAGCGCGGCCGCGCTGTATTCGATCTGTTGCACCGATCTCAGGAACGCCATCACTCCGAGGCCGGAGGCGAACCGGGCGGCGCCCCCCGTCGGCAGGACGTGGTTCGAGCCGGCCAGGTAATCCCCCAGCGACACCGGGCTGGTGGGCCCCACGAAGATCGCGCCGGCCGAGTGGATCGCCTCGGCCGCCGCGGCCGCGTCGGCCACCTGCAGCTCCAGGTGCTCAGCCGCGTAGACGTTCGCCACCGCGATGGCCGCGGCCAGCGAGTCCACCAGGACGATCGCGCTCTGTCGGCCCCGCAGCGCCCGTCCCACCCGCTCGGCGTGTCTAGTCGCCTTGGCCCGCCGCGCCACGGCTGACGCGACCCGTTCCGCCAACTCCGGCGAGTCGGTGATCAGCACCGCGGCGGCCAGCGGGTCGTGTTCGGCCTGGCTGACCAGGTCCGCGGCCACCAGTTCTGGGTCGGCGGCGGCGTCCGCCACCACCGCGATCTCGGTCGGCCCCGCCTCCGCGTCGATCCCGACTCGCCCCATCACCAGGCGTTTCGCGGCGGCCACGTAGACGTTGCCGGGACCGGTGACGACGTCGACCTTCTCGGCCACACCCGGCACGCCGTACGCGAACAAACCGATCGCGGAGACGCCGCCCGCGGCGTAGACCTCTTCCACGCCGAGCAGCGCGCAGGCCGCCAACACTTGGGGCCGGGGCCAGCCGCCGCACTCGGGCCGGGGCGGGGACGCCACAGCCAGCTCGCGCACGCCGGCCACTTGCGCCGGGACCACGTTCATGACAACAGAACTCGGGTAGGCCACCAACCCGCCGGGCACATACAACCCGACCCGACGCACGGGGATCCAGCGCTGCGAGACCAGCGCCCCCGGGGCGAGTTCCACCGTGTGGTCCGGCGGCGCCTGCGCCGCGTGCACCCGCCGCACCCGTTCGATCGACACCTCCAGCGCGGCCCGCACCTCGCCGTCGAGCCGCGCCAGCGCCTCGCGCGCCACCCGAGGCGGCACCCGCACCTCCGGCGGCGCCACCTTGTCGAAGCGGATCGCCTGGTCCGCCAGCGCGGCGGCCCCACGCGTGGCGATGTCCTCCAACAGCGGCCCGACATGCCCGAGCACCGCGTCCACCCCGAGCTGAGCGCGCGGCAGCAGCTCTTCGATCTCTGCGCGCGTCAGCTCACCGGCGCCCCTGATGTCGATGGTCCGCATCATGCGCACGAGTCTATTCGCGCCCACCGACACCGCACGTTCCGCCGCGCGGCGGTTCCGGCGGCCGGGTCCGGGTCACCACGTGCGCCCGAAGAACGTCCGTCCCGCCATGCCAACCGTGGTCACAACGGCCGCGACGTACATCCAAAAGATCGCGAGGCCCGGGCTGGTGAGCACGACAGGGGCTTGCGTCACCGCCTCGCGGACATCTGGAGTCGCCCACCCGCCGCTCAGCGTCAGCCCCACCCCAAGGCACCCGAGAGCGCCCGCCAGGCTGCCGCCGAGCCAGAGCCCCGCCCGCCGTCCCGCTCTGGGCCGCCTGCTGGCCGCCACCAACACGACGGCGGTCAGCACGCCCGCACACCCGGTCAAGACCGCGAACCAGACGTCCTGCGCCGCCGAGAAGTCCAGATCGTCGACCGCCAGCCAGATCTCCCCCGCCCAGACAGCCGCCGGCCTCGGCGCCAGCGTCAGCCACACCAATCCCAGCACGATGCCGACCGCCACCTGCCCGCCCACAGCCGCCCACGCGCTGTCGGCGAGGCGAGCGAACCACCCGACGCGGGCGGGCGGCGGAACCGGGCCGGTCGGCATCGTGCCTCCGGCCGGCCGCGTCAACTCGAACGGCGCCCCGCCCGGCATCTCGGCTTGCCCGCTCACGCCACGCAATTCGCGCCCAAGGCGGCCTTGAGATCGGCGTACAACGGGTCCGACTTGGCGACGGCGAGAGCGGACTCCAACGCGACGACGGTGGTGCGGCGCGCGCCGGTCAGCCTGAGGTGGACCGGCGCCCGGCCGGGATGCGCCTGCAGGACGCCCCGCAGCCTGGCGGCGACCGCCTCGTTGACGCGGTTGGCGGGGAGGGTGATCTCGAGGGGCGTCAAACGGCCGGCGCCCGCGGCGTTGACCTCCAACGCTTTCATGTCGTGCGCGAACACGCTGACGGCGCCGTTCTCGGTGCGGGTCAGCCGACCCGTGACCACCACCAAGATGTCCTCCGCGAGGCGCTCCGCGTGCTGGGCGTAGGCCGCCCGGAAGAACTTGACCTCGACCGAGCCGTCGAGGTCCTCGACGTGGGCGATGGCCCACAGCGAACCGTTCTTCGAGGTCTTGCGCTGCAAGCCGGTGAGCAGCCCGGCGACGGTGACGCGTGTGCCGTCCGGAGTCGCCTCGGCGTCGCCCAAAGCGGAGGTGCGGTGGGTGGCGGCGGATTCCAGGGCGCCAGCCAGCCCGGACAGGGGGTGGTCCGAGACGTATAGCCCAAGCATTTCGCGCTCGAAGGCGAGCTTGACGTCGACTTCCCACTCCGGCAGATCGCGGATCTCGGCGTCGAGCGCCTCCCCGATCCCGCCCGCCTCGCCGAAGAGGTCGAATTGGCCGGCCGCCTCGTTGCGTTTGAGCGCCATCGCCCGGTCGACCGCCTCCTCGTGGGCGTCGAGGAGCGCCCGACGGCTTCCGCGGAACGCGTCGAACGCGCCGGCCTTGATCAGCGACTCGACGACCCGCTTGTTGCACGCCGCGACAGGCGCCTTGGACAGGAAGTCCACGAACGACGTGTAGGCCCCTTTGCGCTCGCGGACCCCGACGATCGCCTCCACCACGCCCTCGCCCACGTTGCGGACCGCCGCCAGGCCGAACCTGATGTCCTTGCCCACTGGCGTGAAATCCGCGGCGGACGAGTTGACGTCCGGCGGGAGCACGGTGATCCCCATGCGGCGGCATTCGGCCAGATAGACGGCCGACTTGTCCTTGTCGCCGCGGACGGATGTGAGCAACGCCGCCATGTACTCCACCGGGTAGTGGCATTTCAGGTACGCCGTCCAGTAGGAGACCAGCCCGTATGCGGCGGAGTGGGACTTGTTGAACGCGTAGTCGGTGAACGGGACCAGGATCTGCCAGAGCGTCGAGATCGCGGCCTCGGAGTAGCCGCGGGCCCGCATGCCGGCGCTGAACGGGGCGTACGCCTCGTCCAGGATCTCCTTCTTCTTCTTGCCCATCGCGCGGCGCAGGAGGTCGGCCTGCCCCAGGGAGTAACCCGCCAGCTTCTGCGCGATCGACAGGACTTGCTCCTGGTAGACGATCAGCCCGTACGTCCCGCCGAGGATCTCCTCCAGCGGCTCGGCCAACTCGGGGTGGATGGGCGTGATCGGTTGGCGGCCGTTCTTCCGGTCCGCGTAATTGTTGTGCGAGTCGGCGCCCAGCGGCCCCGGCCGGTACAGCGCCTGCACCGCGGAGATGTCCTCGAAGTTGTCCGGCCGCAGCCGCTTGAGCAGCGATTGCATCCCGCCGCCATCTAGTTGGAACACGCCGAGGGTCTCGCCTGAGGACAGCAGAGCGTAGGTCGCTTTGTCGTCCAACGGCAGTTCTTCCAGCACCACGGGAGCGTTGCCGTTGCGCACGATCCCGTCCAGCGCGTCCTCGAGGATGGTCAAGTTGCGCAGCCCCAAGAAGTCCATCTTGACCAGCCCCAGGTCCTCGCACGCGTGGTAGGCGAACTGGGTGATGATGGCGCCGTCCTGTTCGCGGCGCATGATCGGGATCACTTCCAGCAGCGGCGCGGAGGACATGATCACGCCGGCCGCGTGGACGCCCCACTGCCGCACCAGGCCTTCGAGGCCGCGGGCTGTGACGAGCACCTTGGCCGCTTGGGGATCGGCCTCGACCAGGGCGCGGAACGCCTCGCCGTCCTTGTGCCGCGGGTGCTCCGGATCGAAGACGTCTGCGAGCGACATGTCCTTGCCCTGGACCGGCGCGGGCAGCTCCTTGGTGAGCCGCTCCCCGACGGCGAACGGGTACCCCAGGATGCGCGCCGAGTCTTTCAGCGCCTGCTTGGCTTTGATGGTGCCGTAGGTCACGATCTGGGCGACCCTGTCGGCGCCGTATTTCTCGGTGACGTACTTGATCACCTCGCCGCGGCGGCGCTCGTCGAAGTCCACGTCGAAGTCCGGGAGCGACTCGCGTTCCGGGTTCAAGAACCGCTCGAAGATCAACCCGTTCTTCAGCGGGTCGAGTTCGGTGATCCCCATCGCGTAGGCCGCCATCGAGCCGGCCCCTGACCCGCGCCCCGGCCCCACACGGATGCCCTGCGACTTCGCCCAGTTGATGAAGTCCGCCACCACCAGGTAATACCCCGCGTAGCCCTTGTCGACGATCACGTCTTCCTCGTACGCGGCCTGGGCGGCGGCCTCGGCCGGGACGGCGCCGCCGAAGCGCCTCATCAGCCCTCGCTCGATCTCCTTGATCAACCAAGAGACCTCGCTCTCGCCCTCGGGCACCTGGAACCGGGGCATGTACCGGCCCTGCTGGCTCGCGAACGACGCGTCGCACCGTTCTGCCACGGCGAGGGTGTTGTCGCACGCCTCGGGCAGTTCGCTGAAGATCTCGCGCATCTCTTCCGAGGACTTCAGGTAGTAGCCCTCGCCGTCGAACTTGAACCGGGTCGGATCGTCGAGAGTCTTGCCGGATTGGACGCACAACAGCGCCGCATGGGCGTCCGCGTCCTCCGCCGCGGCGTAATGCAGGTCGTTGGTGGCGAGCAGCGGCGCCCCCAAGTGTTTCGCCAAGCGCAACAGGTCCCGCGCCACCCGTCGCTCAATATCCAGCCCGTGGTCCATCAGCTCCACGAAATAGTTGTCACGCCCCAGGATGTCTTGGAACTCCCCCGCCGCGGCCACCGCCTCGTCCCACTGCCCCAGCCTGAGCCGGGTCTGGACCTCGCCCGAGGGGCAGCCCGTGGTGCCGATCAGCCCCTTGGCGTAGCGGTGGAACAGATCCCGATCCATCCTGGGCTTGTAGAACTGCCCCTCCAGGGAGGCGAGCGAACCCATCCGGAACAAGTTGTGCATCCCGGCTGTGGTCTCGGCCAAGAGCGTCATGTGAGTGTAAGCGCCGCCGGCGGAGACGTCATCGTCCTTCTGCGCCTCCGTGCCCCAAAGGACTCGCCGCCTGTCCCCGCGGGCCAATCCGGGCGTGAGATAGGCCTCCAGCCCGATGATCGGTTTGACGCCGGCCTTGTTGGCGGCTTCCCAAAACGCGTGTGCTCCGAACAGGAAGCCGTGGTCGGTGATGGCGATGGCCTCCTGACCCAGGGCCTGGCAACGTTCCAGCAGGTCAGCGATGCGGGCGGCCCCGTCCAGCATCGAATACTCGGTGTGGACGTGGAGGTGCGCGAAGCCCGCGCCGCCGGTGGGAGCCATGGTCCACGAGTTTAGTTCGCCGCCCCCGCGCCGCCCCTCACGACTCGCGGAGGGCGATCAGGGCGCCTCGAAGATCGTCCGGCAGCGGGGCGCGGACGCGCGTCGGCGCGCCGGTCACCGGGTGGTCGAAACCCAGCTCGGCCGCGTGCAACCATTGCCGCGTCAGGCCCAGGCGCGCCGCCAGTCTCTTGTCGGCGCCGTAGAAGACGTCCCCGACCAGCGGGTGGCCCATGGCCGCGAGATGCACCCGGATCTGGTGGGTGCGCCCGGTCTCGAGGCGCACGGTGAGCAGCGCCGCCCCGCGGAACGCCTCCACCACCTCGTAGTGCGTGATCGACGGTTTGCCGCCCTCCACCACCTCGAATTTGAAGGCGCCCGGCAGCCGCCCGATCGGGCCGTCGACGGTTCCGCGCAAAGGGTTCGGCAGGCCTTGCGTGACCGCTTGATATACCTTGTCGACCACTCTATCTCGGAACATTTGTTTTAGTACAGAATAGGCCATCTCGCTCTTGGCGACCAGCATCAGCCCGGTGGTCCCCACGTCGAGTCGGTGCACGATGCCGCGCTGCTCGTCCCCAGCCCCTCGCGCCACCCGCACGCCTCCCGCGAGGAGCGATCCGAGCACTGTCGGCCCGCTCCAACCGGCGCTGGCGTGCGCCGCCACTCCGACTGGCTTGTCGACGATCAAGATGTCGTCGTCCTCATAGGCGATCGGGAGTTCGGCCAGGGGCTCCGGCGGGCGTTCCTGGGTCTCGTCCGGCAGTTCGATCCGCAGGATCGCTCCCGCTTCGAGTCTCGCGGACTTGCCCAGCGGCACGCCGTCTTGGTCGATCAGGCCGCGGGCCGCCAACTCGGCGGCCCGCGCCCGGCTGAGGCCCATCAAGCGGGCGACCGCCGCGTCCGCGCGTTCGCCGGCCAGCTCCGCGGGCACGGGAAGCAGGCGGATCACGGGGCCTTGGCCTCCAGGGTCACGCCGCGCAGGACGCAAATCATCATCAGGACCATCGCCCCCACGATCGCGATGTCGGCCACGTTGCCGACGAACCGCCCCCCGTAGTCGATGAAGTCCACCACATGCCCCCGGCCGAATCCCGGCGGCTGGAACAGGCGATCAGCGAGGTTCCCGGCTGCGCCGGCGACCAACAGCCCGAGCGTGAACGCCCAAGCCCGGGACCGCAATCTCTTGGCCACCAAGGCGACGGCCACCAGCACAGCCGCGGCCAGCACCGTGAACACGACGGTCAGCGACTCACCCATCGAGAACGCGGCGCCGGGGTTGCGCACCAACCGCAGCTCCAGCCAGCCCGGCAGCAGTTCTGTGGCGCCGCCGCCGCTCAGCGCGCGGACCGCGATGAACTTGGTGATCTGGTCGAGTGCCAGCGTCACACCCGCGGTGACGAGCAAGAGCACGAGCCGTGTCGGAGCTGGAGGCCCCGAATCGGCGTCCGCGTCGAGCCGGGCCGCAGCCGGCTGGTCAGCCGTCGCCTCTTGGGCGTTCGCGCCGTCGAACCCTGAGAACACCTCGTCGGCCCAGCCGCCGGACTGCTCGGGCGCGCCGGAACCGTCGGTTGAGGCTTGGGTCACCCAGACAGCTTAGCGATGATCAGTTGGGGCCCAAGGCGTCGCCGACGCTCTTGTCGGCGGCGCCGTCGATGTCCGACAACAGATTCGCCAAATATGTCCGCAGCCGGGTCCGGTAGTCGCGCTCGAAGATGCGCAGACCCTCGATCTCGCGTTCCAGGTCCGCGCGCTCCTGCTCGAGGCGGGCCTTGGTCCGGCTTGAGGTGTCCTCAGCCTCGCGCACTATCCCGGCAGCCTTCGCCTTGGCCTCGGAGAGGATCTGGTCGCCCTCTTCCTGACCGGCTTGGACGTACTGGTCGTGCAGCTTGCGGGCCAGAGCGAGCATGCCCGTGGCGGACTCTTCCTCTTGCGCCGGGCTGGGCGGCGGCGGGGCGGCGAAGCCGGGCAGCGCTCCTTGAGCTGGCGGGGCTGGCGGTAGCGGCAGTTCGACCGGCGGAGGCGGGGCGGGGGCTGGGGTGGCCCCTCCGGCTTCCAACTCGGCGACGCGCAACTCGGCGGCGGCCAGCTTCGCTCTCAACTCCTCGTTCTCTCGGGCGAGTGTCCGCATCGCCAGAACCACCTCGTCGAGGAAGTCGTCGACCTCGACCTGGTCGTAGCCTTCACGGAACTTTGTGGCCTGGAATGCCTTCAACACCACATCGTCTGCGGTAAGTAGCGCCATGTCTCCCACCTAATCAGATTCCCTCAAGCAGCGCTTGAGGCTTGTACACGTACCTACGTTAGCCGATCTTGGCCGAATTGCCCCGCTCGGCGCGCTAAATGAGTGTGTTGAGCCCAAGAACCCACCCTGGCCCGGCCGCGTCACCAAGCGGATCCGTCCGCCAGCCGCGCCGCGACGTAGGCCACCACGGACACGGCGAACGCGACCACCATGAAGCTGACGTCCAAGGCGAACTGCCCGAACCTGACCGGGCGGACAACCCTCCGCACCAGCTTGAGAGGCGGGTCGGTCAGCGTGTACACGATCTCGGACAATGCGGCGCTGGCGCCGTGGGGCCGCCAGCCGCGGCTGAACACGATCACCCACCCGATGACCATCCGAGCCAACAGCAGCAACAGATAGATCGCCGCGGCCAGCCAGACCACGTACGCCGCAGTGCGCACGGCGAGCCCAGCTCAGTCGTCTTCGAAGCGGCGAGATGAGTCGCCCGTGATCTCCGAAGTCGTCAGCGTCGCCGGCGAGAGCAAGAACACCTGGTTGGTGATCCGCTGCATGCGGCCCCGCATGGCAAGCGCCATCCCCGACGCGAAGTCCACCAGGCGCTGGGCGTCGGCATCGTTCACGTGTGAGAGGTTGATGATCACGGGCACCGATTCGCGGTACGCCAGGCCGATCTTCTTCGCGTCGGCCCAATTCCTGGGATGCGCCGTCTCGATGCGGTGCGTCGGCTCGGCCACGGTCAGATGCGCACTAGCGCGTGCGGCATGGATCGGTGTGACATCGGCGATCGCCTCCCCGGCGCCTTCGTAGTCGTCGTAGTAGTAGTCTTCGTCGTCGGCCTCCACGGGAAACCCGAGCTTCCTCTTAGCGGTCTGCATCAAACCGGCCATGTTGGTCATTCTCCGTTCTGGGTGGGTAGGGAAGATGTGGACCCAACAGCAACATAGACGCCCAGCACGCTGGCCGGCGCCAAATCACTCGGCGTGTCGCCTGTTTTCCGCGTGTTGAACAGCGCGCTCGCGCCCGCCGAGCGGCCTAAGCCTCGATCCGCCGATCATCGCCTACTGCGCCGCCCCAGCCAGGCACGCTGGACACCCCCGGCCAACTCGACATAAGCCAACGCAGGCGACCGACCGTTTGCCGTGCGGGGACCGCACGCGAAGGCGGGGCGACAGTCCGGCCTGTTCAGTCAGACCCGCTCCGCCGCCTGCGCCGCGGCCCGACGTCACGCCAACGCGATGACCGCGCCCTGCCGCCCCGCATCCCGGCGCGCCCGCCACGAGAACAGCTCCGCCGCAGTCGCGGTGCACTCGCGCGCGCCGGCGACGACCGCGACACCGA
>JAITLE010000177.1 GCA_031278075.1 Bifidobacteriaceae bacterium
GCCAAAACTCGGGTCGGGGGGTACAGAAGTCGCCAAAACTCGGGTCGGGGGGTACAGAAGTCGCCAAGACTCTGGTCCGGGGGTACAAGAGTCGCCAAAAGTCCGGGCTGGGCCGTCGCAGACGGATGCGCCTCCGGCGCCGCGGCCCCACTTGCGCCGCCGCAGGCCGGGCGGCGCCGGGAGCCGACCGGCCGCGGGGGATCTCACTCCTCCGCTTGACGACTTGCCGAGACTTCTGGTTGGCCGTGTCCCAAGCATTGACAAGGGGGCCGGCGTGGACCAGCATTAGTGGCGATATACGGAATCCGCTTCTGAGTATGCGAAGGAATTGCGAGTGCAGTCAGCATCACGCTCCACCAGCGCGGCGCGCGCGTTCGATCTGATCGGCGTCATCGCGGCCCGGGGCGGCGCCGGCGTCGGCTTGACCGAATTGGCGCGGGAGTGCGGCATGTCGTTGTCCTCGACGCACCGCTACGTGGCGACCCTGGTCGAGATCGGTGTGCTGGACCGCGCCGGATCCGGCCCGATCCGTCTGGGCCCCAGGCTGATCACCCTGGCCGCAGGCGCCCTCGAAGGCGATCCGCTGCGGGCGGTGGGGCTGAATCACCTGACGCGGTTGGTCGAGGCCACCGGCGAGACCAGTCACCTCGGCCGCTTCGCCCAAGGCCAGGTGGTGTACGTCGACAAGGTCGAATGCGACAAGTCGATTCGCCTGGTCTCGCGCGTCGGCGCGAGGGTGCCCGCCCACTGCTCGGCGATGGGCAAAGCGATCCTGTCCCGCCTCCCCGCCGCGGCGGCGGAGGCCTATATCGCCGACGCCGCCGAGCGCCGCACCGAACGCACCAAGCTCGGCGCGGCGCTGAGAGACGAGATCGCCCAAGTGGCCGCCCAAGGCTGGGCCGTCGACGACGAGGAGAACGAGACCGGCGTCCGCTGCCTCGGCGCAGCCATCGTCAGCCGCGAAGGAGCGGTCCTCGGCGCGGTGAGCGTCTCCGGCCCGGCCCACCGTTTCACGCTAGCCGCCTGCCGAGACTCCGTCCCGGCGGTCACACAGGCCGCGGCCGCGATAGGCGCCGCGCTATGAGCCAGACGCGTCCAAACTGGCGGACACCGACAAACCAAAGGAGGACCAGATGAGTGGCGACACCGATTCGAGACGACGGGTGTTCGGGGAATCCCGCGTCATCCCCGTGATCACCCTGCCAGACGCGGACCTAGCCGTGCCTGTGGCGCGAGCGCTCGTCGCGGGCGGACTTCCGGCGTTCGAAGTGGCGCTCCGGACCCCCGCTGCGCTCGAAGCGATAGCCCGCATCAAAGACACGACGCCCGATGCCGTCCCAGGCGCAGGCACCGTGCTCGACGCCGCGCAGGCCGAGCAAGCGATCACCGCGGGAGCGGAGTTCCTCGTCTCGCCCGGTTCGCCCGAGGCGGTGTCGCGGCTCGCGCGCGAGGCGGACGTGCCGTTCATCCCGGGAACCGCCACTCCGACCGAAGTGATGCGTGCCATGGCGCTCGGTCTGGACCTGGTCAAAGTCTTCCCTGCGGGGGCTCTGGGCGGTCCGGCGTATCTGCGGGCGTTGGCCGGCCCGTTCCCGCAGGTGCGCTACCTCCCGACGGGCGGCGTCAACGCCGCCAATCTGCGGGATTATCTCGCGCTGCCCCAGGTTTGGGCTGTCGCCGGGACCTGGCTGGTGACCAGCGCCGACCTGGCCGCCGGCGACTGGGAAGGAATCGAGCGCCGCGCCCGCGACGCGGCCCGTCTGGCGCAGGGCGCCCGGGGAGTCAGCTCGTGAAGATCAAACCGCGCGAGGACGCGACCTACGACATAGTGGCGCTTGGCGAGGTCATGCTCCGCCTCGACCCCGGCGAGGATCGGATCGCGAACGCCCGGACGTTCCGGGCCTGGGAGGGCGGCGGCGAATACAACGTCGCCCGCGGGCTGACGCACTGCTTCGGCTTGCGGTCAGCCGTGGTCACCGCGCTCGCGGACAACGATGTGGGCCGCCTCGTCGAAGGCCTGATGCGCGCTGGCGGAGTCGACACGCGGCACGTGCGCTGGGCGCCCTACGACGGCATCGGGCGGCGGGTGCGCAACGGCCTGAACTTCACCGAGCGGGGGTTCGGGGTCCGGGCGGCGAAGGGCGTCTCGGATCGGGCGAACACGGCTGCGGCGCAGCTGCGGGCGGACGATGTCGACTGGCCGGCTCTGTTCGCCGGCGCCCGCTGGCTCCACAGCGGCGGGATCTTCGCGGCGCTCAGCGATGTGGCGGCCGAGACCGCCGAACGAGCCGTGGCGTGCGCGCGGGCCTGCGGGACCGTGGTGTCGTATGACCTGAACTACCGGCCCTCGCTGTGGCGCGACCACGGCGGGCTGGACCGGGCGCGCGCGGTGAACCGCGCGATCGTGCCGCTGGTGGACGTGCTGCTCGGCAACGAGGAGGATTTCGCGGACTGCCTCGGCTGCGAACGCGCCGCGCCCACCGCCGACGGCGGTCTCGACGTGGCCAGCTACAAGCGGATGATCGGCGAGGTCGCGGACGCGTATCCGAACCTCGCGGTGATCGCGACCACGCTCCGCAAGGTCCGCAGCGCCAGCCGGAACGATTGGGGAGCGGTGGCGTGGTCCCGTGAGACCGGGTTCGCCGAGGCGACGCCCCGACCGGATTTGGAGATCTACGACAGGGTGGGCGGGGGCGACTCATTCGCGAGCGGCCTGATCTACGGCCTGATGGAGCTGGGCGACCTGAGCCAGGCCGTGGAGTACGGCGCCGCCCACGGCGCGCTGGCCATGACCACGCCGGGCGACACATCCCAGGCCACCTTGGCGGAGGTCCGGCGGATGGTGGCGGGACGCGATCCGCGCGTGGACCGCTGAGCCCTCATCGCCTACCGGGTAAACCGCTGCCGTTTGACGCGATCCGCGCGTGGACCGCTGAGCCCGATCCGCGCGTGGACCGCTGAGCCGGATCCGCGCGTGGACCGCTGAACCCGGGCCGCGCGTGGACGGGAGCGACAGGACGCGGACACGGATGACCCGGGCCGCGCGTGGACGGGCGCGACAGGGCGCGGACACGGATGACCGGGGCCGCGCTCGGCGGCGGTCCATCTGGGCGCGTCGCGGCGGGCTTCGGGTCCCCACGCATGCCGCGCTCGCGGCGGGCTTCGGGTCCCCACCCATGCCGCGCTCGCGGCGGCGGTCTCTAAGCTAGATGGATGCCCAC
>JAITLE010000181.1 GCA_031278075.1 Bifidobacteriaceae bacterium
CGGGACAATCCGACTCTGGGACCCACGCACCGGCCACACCACCAACAAACTCACCGGCCACACTAACTCGGTGGAGGCGGTCGCGTGGTCACCCGACGGAAACACCCTCGCCACCGGCAGCTGGGACAGGACAATCCGACTCTGGGACCCACACACCGGCCACACCACCAACAAACTCACCGGCCACGCGGGCTCGGTGGAGGCGGTCGCGTGGTCACCCGACGGACGCATCCTCGCCACCGGCGGTCAGGACGGCATCGTGCGCCTGTGGAACCCCGAGAACGGCGAAGCGATCGCGACGTACGAGTCGTTGGGCGACTCTTGGGCCTCCTGGGACGCGGCCGGCGACCTTGTCGCCTGCGACGAGAACGCCTGGGAGCACCTCGCCTGGTACGTGCCCGGCGATTCCGACCACCCCTACGGCCGGGCCCTCCCCGCCGAATTCTTCGGTCCCCTGCCGGTCGCCGCGCCGGGCTCGGCCGCGCGGCGCGCCGGGCTCGGCCGCGCGGCGGCAGGCGATCCACCGCCCGCCAACGCGTTGACATATCGCTAAACGATGCTAATCTATCGCTAAACGATACCCAACGGAGGCACCTCATGACGCGAACGCGGCTCCTACAGACACTGATCATCCTGCTCATCGTGGCGCTGCTGCCGCTCCAAGCCCTGGCGCTCCCGCTGATGGCCGGCGAGGCGGCCGCCGAGGCCCCCGAGTTCGCCCACCTGCGCTGGCCTCTGCTGGCCCTCGCGGAATTCATGCTCCTGGTGGCCGACGTCCTGGCCGCGGCCCTGCTCAAACTGGTCGCTCTGGCCGCCCGCGACCAGGTGTTCTCCCGCCCAGCGCTGGTCTGGGTCAACCTGCTGATCGCGGCGCTGTGGACCGAGACCGCCGCGGTCCTGCCGTGGCTGTTCGTGCTCGGCGCGGTGACCCACGGCCCGCCCGGCGCCGGCGTGATCTGCCTGCTGGCCCTCGTCGCCGGCGCCGCCGCCGCACTGACCGTCGCGGTGCTGCGGTCGCTCCTGCTCAAAGCCACCGCTCAACGCGAAGAATTGGCCGAGGTGATCTGATGCCGATAATCGTCGACCTTGATGTGATGATGGCCCGCCGTAAAATCGCGGTCGGCGAGCTCGCCGAACGAATCGGCATAACTCCCGCCAACTTGTCGGTCCTGAAGAACGGCCACGCGCGAGCGGTCCGTTTCACCACTTTGGACGCGCTCTGCCGGGAATTAGACTGCCAGCCGGGCGACATTCTTTCCCGTATTCCTGACGAAGGCTGACGCTCCGCCGCACGATGCCGTCCGGCCCAGCTCCAGCCCAGCTCCGGACCCAGCCCGGACACGTCCCGGACCCGTCCCGTCCGCCCCGCCACCATGAGAAGATGGGTCCCCGTGAGCACATCGCGCCAGCCGAACCATTTGATTCCGCAAGTCCCCGACCGGCCGTCTCTCGACGGCCTGGAGGCCAAATGGGACCACGCCTGGTCCGCGCAAGGCGTCTACCGGTTCAGGCGGGGAGTCCCCCGCGAGGGCGTGTTCTCGATCGACACCCCGCCGCCGACGGTTTCCGGCAGCCTCCACGTGGGCCACGTGTTCAGCTATACCCACACCGACATCGTGGCGCGGTTCCAACGGATGCGCGGCAAGGAGGTCTTCTACCCGATGGGCTGGGACGACAACGGCTTGCCGACGGAACGTCGTGTCCAGAACTACTACGGTGTGCGCTGCGACCCGTCGCTCCCCTACGACCCCGATCTCACCCCGCCGCGCCAGGGTGACGGCGGCGGCGGCGGTGGTGACGGCGGTGGTGGTGACGGCGGCGCCGCGGGCCCCAAGAAGCCGCCCAGCGCCGCCGACCAGCTCCCGATCTCGCGGCGGAACTTCGTCGAACTGTGCGAACGCCTCTCCGCCGAGGACGAGAAACAGTTCGAGGCGCTCTGGCGTCACCTGGGCCTCTCGGTCGATTGGTCGCAGACCTACCAGACCATCGACCGCCACGCGCGCGCCACCTCCCAGCTCGCGTTCCTGCGGAACCTCAAGCGCGGCGAGGCCTACCAGAAGCTCGCGCCGACCCTGTGGGATGTGACGTTCCGCACCGCCGTGGCCCAAGCGGAGCTGGAGGACCGCGAGCGGCCCGGCGCGTACCACCGCGTCGGCTTCGAGCGAGTCGACGGCGGGGGGAAGGTCTTCATCGAGACCACCCGCCCGGAGCTGCTGCCGGCGTGTGTCGCGCTGGTGGCCCACCCCGACGACGAGAGGTACCAGAGCTTGTTCGGCGCCAATGTCCGTGCGCCGCTGTTCGAGACCGAGGTCCCGGTGGTCGCCCACCGTCTCGCCGAACCGGACAAGGGCTCGGGCATAGCCATGGTCTGCACCTTCGGCGACGTGACCGATGTGATCTGGTGGCGCGAGCTGCGCCTGCCGACCCGTGCGATCTTCGGCTGGGACGGCCGCATCCTCCCGGAGCCGCCCACCGGGCTGGACACGGACGCCGGCCGGGCCGCCTACGCCGAGATCGCAGGTTTGACCGCGTTCAGCGCCCAAAAGCGCGTGGTCGAATTGCTCCGCGCCTCGGGCGACATGGCAGGCGAGCCCAAGCCGATCACCCATCCGGTGAAATTCTTCGAGCGCGGCGACAAGCCGTTGGAGATCATTCCGACACGCCAGTGGTATTTGGCGAACGGCGGCGTCGACGCCGCGCAGCGCGGCCGGCTCCTCGACCGTGGGGCCGAGTTGAACTGGTTCCCTGAATTCATGCGGGTGCGCTACCAGAACTGGGTGGAGGGCCTCAACAACGACTGGTTGATCTCGCGGCAGCGGTTTTTCGGAGTCCCATTCCCGTTGTGGTACGAGTTGGACGCGTTCGGCGTGCCCGATCACGACCATCCCATCCTTCCCGACGAGGCCGCGTTGCCCGTGGATCCGGCGACGGACACGCCGCCGGGTTTCCGCCCGGAACAGCGTGGCCAGGCCGGCGGGTTCATGGCGGACCCGGATGTGATGGACACTTGGGCCACATCCTCGTTGACGCCGCAGATCGCCTCGCATTGGCGTGACGATCCGGAGTTGTTCGCGTCCGCCTTCCCGATGGATCTACGCCCCCAAGCCCAGGACATCATCCGCACGTGGCTTTTCTCGACGGTTGTCCGAGCCGATCTGGAGCAGCACACCCTGCCCTTCGCCACAGCCGCGATCAGCGGGTTCATCCTGGACCCCGACCGCAAGAAGATGTCGAAATCGAAAGGCAATGTGGTCACCCCGATGGGTTTGTTGGCCCAGCACGGCTCCGACGCGGTGCGCTATTGGGCGGCATCGGCGCGGTTGGGCACGGACGCCGCGTTCGATTCGGGCCAGATGAGGGTCGGCCGGCGTCTCGCGATCAAGATTCTGAACGCCGCCAAGTTCGCGTTGGCCTTCCTGGCGGACACCGCGCCGCACGGTTCCGACCAGCCGGCGCCCAGCCCCGCCCCCGCCCCGGCGACGCCGTTGGTCCTGGACGGCGCAGCTGTCCGCCATCCGCTGGATCTGGCGATGCTGGCCGAGCTGAAGTCCGTCGTGGCGCGGGCCACCAGGGCCCTCGAGGAGTACGACCACACCCGCGCCCTGGAGGCGACCGAGACCTTCTTCTGGGCGTTCTGCGACGACTACATCGAGCTGGTCAAGGCCCGCGTCAACGGCGCGGTGGACGAGGCCGCCGCGACCAGCGCGCGGACCGCGCTCGGGTTGGCCCTCTCGGTGCTGCTGCGCGCCTTCGCGCCATTCCAGCCGTTCGCGACGGAAGAAGTGTGGTCCTGGTGGCACAAGACCGGCGATTCGGTGCACCGCGCGCCGTGGCCCGTCCCCGACGAGCTGCCGGACGGCGGCGATCCGTTGGTCCTCGCCGCGGCGGGCGCGGTCCTCGCCGCGCTGCGCAAGGTCAAGTCGGAGGCGAAGGTGTCGATGCGCGCCGAGATCGCCCGCGCCGCGGTCGCGACGCCGAGCGCGCTGACCGGCCCGGCCATGGCCGCCAAAGCCGATGTGATGGCAGCCGGGCGGGTGCGCGAACTGACGCTGACGGCATCGGACGCCGACGAGGTCACCCTGGTCGACGCGGCGCTGGCCGAAGAGACCTGACCCCTGGGTCACGGTGTCGGCGCCACGAGCCGGCCCCGCGACATGGGACGCGACCGGCCCACCCTGTACCTTTATGCGTGGAGCGGGCGCCCCACAGCGGCCGCGCAACCGACCGACGAGCCTCGAAGGGACGCCGACATGACAATCCGCTCAAGCACCCGCCTACTCACCCTCGCCGCCGCGCTGACATTGAGCCTTGGGGCCTGCGGCGCCGTGGAAAAGGAGGGCGCCGCACCCACGACACCCAAGCCCAGCCCGATTGGCGACGCGACCACCACGGCCAACCCGACTCAATCGGAGCCCGCCCCCACGATCGCGACCGTGGCCGAGGGCAAGCTCACGGTCTGCACCAACCCGCCCTACGCGCCGTTCGAGGACACCGTCGGCGACCAGGTGGTCGGCTTCGACATGGATCTCATGACCGAGGTCGCCAGCGATATGGGCTTGAAGGTCGCCTTCGTCGAGACGCCGTTCGTGTCGATCGAATCGGCCGTGTCGCTCGAGACCGGCTCGTGCGACGTGGGCGCGTCCGCGTTGACCATCAACCCGCAGCGGGAGGCCAAGATGCGGTTCTCTGAGCCCTACTACGAGACGAGTCTCGCTCTGCTCGTCAAAGCCGATTCCGGCATCGCCACGCTGGCCGATCTGACGGGCAAAGCGGTCGGGGTCCAACAGGGCACCACCGGCGAGGACTGGGCCAACGACCAGCCCGAACTGACCCAGATCAAGCAATATGAGGGTCTCGGCGACCAGGTGACCGCTCTCAAAGCCGGCGACGTCGCCGGCGCCTTCAACGACGAGCCGACCCTGACACCGTATGTCGAAGAGGGCTTCACGGTGCTCGGGCCGTTCGCTGAGGGCGAGTCCTTCGGGTTCGCCGTCAAGCTCGACAACGCGGCGTTGCAGGCCCAGATCAACACCACCTTGCAGCGCGTCCGCGACGACGGGACTTATGACGCGCTGATCGCCAAGTGGTTCAGCGAGGGCTGAGACCCAGCCGGACCGGGAACGGGAGGTAGGCCATGACCGTGGGGCGGCTGGCGCTGATCTACAGTCCGTGGATCGCCGTCAGCTTTGCGGCGCTGGTGCTGGCGTTCCTGCCGGGCGCCTTCGCCTCCCGCCGTGAGCGCTCCTTCGCCGCCGGCGCCGCGGTGGTCCTGCTCGCCTACCCCTTCGGCGTGCTCAACGCGCCCGCCTGGTTCGTGGCCACCGTCTACTTCATCCCCGCCGGTGGCGCCGTCGCGTCGACGGCGTTGGCCTGGCGGGGGATCTCGGGGTCGCTTCGGGCGCGTGCCGCCCAGTCGGATCACGCGCCCGATGCCGACCGGTCCGGCCTGGGGGGCGCGGCCAGCCATCTGGTCATCCCGCGGGCCCGCTCGCGGACGCTGCGCCCCTCGGACCGCTTGGCCGCGGTGCGCGGCGCGCAGTACGGCGCGCTGATCGCCGTGGTCGTGGTGCTCGCCCTGATGGTCAACTGGGAGAAGATCAGCCGGCAGCTGTTCACGCTGGAGGCGCTCGGCGTCGCCGCTCCGCGCATCTTCCCAGACTTCCTCAACACGTTGAAGTACACCTTCGGGGCGTTCGGGGTCTCGCTCTCGCTGGGCTTGGTGTTGGCGCTGATGAAGCTGTCCGGCGCGGCTGGCTACCGCGCCCTCGCGACCGCTTATATCGAGTTCTTCCGCGGCCTGCCCGCGTTGATCGTGGTGTTCGCCGTGGCGTATGGCATCCCGCTGGCGCTCGAGATCAAGATCCCGACCGTGGCCCTCAAGGCGGCGATCGCGCTCGGTTGCGTCTCAGCGGCGTACATGGCGGAGTCGATCCGGGCAGGCATCCAAGCGGTGCCGAAGGGCCAGATCGAGGCGGCTCGGTCCTTGGGCATGTCCCATTCCGCCACTCTGCGCCTGGTGGTGATCCCGCAGGCGTTCCGGATTGTGTTGCCGCCAGTGACCAACGAGATCATCCTCCTGACCAAGGACACGTCCCTGGTGTACGTCATGGGTTTGACGGTCTACGAATACGAGCTGTCGAAACTCGCCCGGGAGACTTTGTCCGAACCGCACGGCGGCCTGACGGCGCTGTTCGCGATATCGGCGTGTTATCTCGTGATCACTCTGCCGCTGGGATTCTTGGTGCGGCGCATGGAGAAGGGCTTCGGAAAGGCGCAGGCGTGAGCGATTCAACGGTGGACCCCCCTGTGGTCGAGGTCAGGGGGTTGCGGAAGTCCTTCGGCGCGCGGGAGGTGTTGCGCGGGATCGACCTGACCGTCGGCGCGGGCGATGTGGTCTGCGTGATCGGTCCGTCCGGGTCCGGCAAGTCGACGCTGCTGCGCTGCGTCAACCTGCTGGAGCAGCCGACGGCCGGTTCGATCCGGCTGTTGGGCGTCGATGTGACCGATCCGGAGGTGGACATCGACCGGGTGCGCACCCACGTCGGCATGGTGTTCCAGTCTTTCAACCTGTTCCCCCACAAGACCGTGATGGGGAATCTGACGCTGGCCCAGCGCAGCGTGTTGCGCCGCTCTGAGGCCGCCGCACGTGATGTCGCCCTCCACAACCTGCGCAAAGTCGGGTTGGAGGACCGCGCTGACGCGTACCCGGCGCAGCTGTCCGGCGGTCAGCAACAGCGGGTCGCGATCGCTCGCGCCTTGTCGATGGATCCGGCGCTGATGTTGTTCGACGAGCCGACGTCGGCCCTCGACCCGGAGCTGGTGGGCGACGTGCTGGCGGTCATGCGGGATCTGGCCCAGTCCGGGATGACGATGATCGTCGTCACGCACGAGATGGCGTTCGCCCGGGATGTGGGCGACCGCGTGGTCTTCATGGACGAGGGTCTGATCATGGAGGAGGGTCCGGCCCGCCAGCTGATCGGCTCGCCCGCGACCGAGCGGGCCAGGGTGTTCCTGCACCGGGTGTTGCACCCGACGGACGTCGCGGATTCGGAGCTGGGCCAGACCGAGCCGACCCGCCCCGGCGACCCCGATCACACCGCTGCGGGCGGGGCCGGCTGGGCGGGTCCGCCGCCCCGTTGGCCACGCGCCGACGGACGGGGCGACGACGCCGAGGGGCACGTCCCGCTCACGGTGCGGTGAGCCGGCGCCAGCTACTTCTTGCCGCGACCGCGCGCCACCAGGCGGGTGCCCGCCCAGTCCCTGCCCACCGAGACGGTCGACGTGGCGTGGAGGCCGGCGATGTCGGCCGCCTCAGAGATCTCGGACGATTCGACGTAGCCGGCGCGGCCGGGTTTCGGCGTCATGACCCAGACCACGCCGCCGTCTTCCAGCGGGGTGAGCGCGTCCACGATCGTGTCGGTCAGGTCGCCGTCGCCGTAGCGCCACCAGATCAACGCGACGTCCGTGACGTCGTCCCAGTCTTCGTCGGCGAGCTCCGCGCCCACAGCCGCCTCGATCGCGTCGCGCAAATCGAAGTCGACGTCTTCGTCGAAGCCGAATTCTTGGACCACTTGGCCGTTGGACAGGCCGAGCGAGGGCGGCGCCGCTGGCCGGCCAGATGGCGCTGCGTGGCTTTCGCTTGGGCTTGGCGTGCTCATCGAATCCAACGCTAGCCGAGTCGTCGGCTAGGCGCACATCCCGGTCAGCCCGGTTTGGGGCGCGCCCATCGCGGATTGTGGGCGCCCCACAAAACCGGCCTAGAATCTGGCCATGGCGAACATCCGACCGACGCACCCTGTGCCGTGCGCCACGACAGTCACTCGGCTCAAGTCCCACCGCGACCGGATGGTCTCGCGCCTCATGAAGACCATCGACGCGGAGCACGCCTGGTACAGGGCGCTCAGCGCCCAGGACCGCTCCTGGGTGGGTCTGGTGGCGCAGGCGTCCATCGACGCGTTCATCGCATGGTGTCAAGACAAACATTCACCGGCCACGTCGGCGCACGAGATCTTCGCCGTCGCGCCCGCCGAACTGACCCGCACAGTTTCGCTGCATCAGACGTTGTTGCTGGTCAAGAGTGGTGTCGACGTGATCGAGCAGGAGGCGGCGGTGATTTCTGCGCCCGGCAAAGCCCACGAGTTGCACGATGCCGTCCTGCGCTACTCCCGTGAGTTCGCGTTCACGACCGCCGAGGTCTACGCCCGGGCCGCAGAGATGCGCGGCTCGTGGGACGCCCGCCTGGAGGCGCTGGTGGTCGACTCGTTGGTCCGCGGCGACGCGGGCGCCGCGGTCCGGTCCCGCGCGGCGGCGCTGGGTTGGCGCGACCAGGGGGCCACCGTCTGCGTGGCGGCCGGGATCGACGCGCCCCTGAGCGAGACGCGTGTGCGGGAGGTGCGCGGCGCGCTGCGCCAAGCGGCGCCCGAGTCGCTCGCCACGTTCCACGCCGACCGGATGATTCTGCTGCTCAGCGGGCTGGAACGGTTTGACGCCGCCGTCACCGCGCTGCTGCCGGCGCTCCGCGCCGGAGCGGTTGTGGTGGGGCCGCAGGTTGATTCGCTCGGCGGGGTGCCCCGCTCGATCCGGGCCGCCAACGCGGGGTTGGACGCGGTCGCCGCCTGGCCGGGGGCGCCCAGGCCCGTCGCGGCCGACGATTTGCTGCCCGAGCGGCTGCTGGTGGGAGATCCCGAGGCCCGGGAGACGCTGCTCGCGACCGCCTACGAGCCGGTCAAACGATCCGGCCGGGACGCGCTGGCGACCCTCACCACCTACCTTGAGCTGGGGCGTTCCCTCGAAGGCGCGGCGCGTGAGCTGTTTGTGCACCCGAACACGGTGCGCTACCGGCTCGCCAAGATCACGGACTCATGCGGTTGGGATCCGTCCGACCCGCGGGAGGCGTACGTCCTGCAGCACGCGCTGGCTCTCGGCCGCCTGGCGGCCGCCACCGCCCAGGAATGAGCCCGGCCTGGCGTGGAAGTCGCCAGATCACTGTTGTAGGGGGCGCACAAAAGCCGTCGGTGGGCGCTGTGCGCGTCACGCCCGGCGCCGGGCCGGCGCGGGCCGGACACTGGAAGGTATGCGTGCTTTGGTGGCGCCCGGGCAGGGCGCGCAGAAGCCGGGGATGTTGCGTCCTTGGCTCCCCGAAGCGGCGCCCCTGTTGGAGCGCTGGTCCGAGATCACCCAGGTCGACCTGATCGCGGCGGGGACCGTTTGGCCGGCTGAGGCCGTGCGCGCCACTGAACATGCCCAGCCGCTGCTCACCGCGGCCGCGTTGCTCTCCTACCAAGCCGTCGACCAGCCATTCGATCTGGTGGCGGGCCACTCGGTGGGCGAGTTCGCCGCCGCCGCGATCGCCGGTGTGATCTCCGCCGATGACGCGATGCGGGCGGTCGCCGCCCGCGGGCGGGCGATGGCGGCCTGCGCCGAGGCCGGGGCGCCGAGCGGGCTCGCGGCCGTGGTCGGCGGCAGCCCCGACGCGGTGGTCGCCGCGATCAGCGCGGCCGGCGCCGCCGTGGCCAACTGCAACGGCCCGGGTCAGATCGTGGCCGGGGGGACGCTCGCGGCCCTCGACCGGCTCGCCGCCGCACCGCCGCCCCGCACGCGGGTGGTGCGCCTCGACGTCGCGGGGGCGTTCCACACGGCCCTGATGGCGCCCGCCGAACACGTCCTGCGCTCCACGATGCGCGACATGGCGATAGCGGACGCGGCCGTCCCGCTCGTCTCGAACCGTGACGGTCTCGCGTTGACGAGCGGCCGGCTCATCGCCGAGGCGATCATCGGCCAGGTCGCCAAGCCGGTGCGCTGGGACTTGGTGCTGGAGCGCTTCCAAGCGCACGGGATCGTCCACCACCTTGAGCTGGCGCCCGCGGGGGTCCTGACGGGCCTCGCCCGGCGCGGCCTCGCAGACGCGGTCTTGGAACAGGCGCCCAGCGCAGCCGAGAGCCTGTCCCCATAACGTCCAACACGACAAGAAACGAGGAACGCGAATGGCCCACGAGGCGAACGACGTCTTTGACGGATTGAAGGAGATCATCGTCGACGAGACAGGTTTGGCGGACGATGCCGTGACGGGCGAGAAATCGTTCTCCGACGACCTGCTGATCGACTCCCTGTCGATGATGACCATTGTGACGCTGGCCGAGGACAAGTTCGGGGTCGAGATCCCCGACGACGCGGTCAAGGACCTCGCGACCGTCCAGGACGCCGTCGACTTCATAGTCGGCGCCAGCGCCTGACCGGATGAGCGCAGGGGCGCGGCCGCGCGGGATAGCGGTGACTGGCCTGGGCGCGACCACCCCGCTCGGCGGGGACGTGCCGTCGACGTGGGCGGCGCTCCTCGCCGGGGTCTCGTCGGTCCACACACTCGACAACACTTGGGCCGAAGATTACGGCCTGACGTGCGACTTCGCCGCGACGTTGAAGACTGCGGCGGCGGCGGTGTTGACCCGCCAAGAGGTTCGCCGGGCCGATCCGTCCGCGCAGTACGCCCTTGTGGCCGCGCGCGAGGCGTGGGCGGACGCCGGGCTCGGGCCGCGGCCCGGCGGCGTGGTGGACCCTGAGCGGCTCGCTGTGGTGATGGGCAGCGGGATCGGCGGCATCCAGACCATGCTCGACGCGTGGGACACCGTGCGCGAGCGGGGGGCGCGGCGCCTCATGCCGCTGACCGTGCCGATGCTCATGCCGAACTCGGCATCAGCCCAGGTGGGGATCGACTTGGGGGCGCGGGCCGGGGCGCACGCCACGGTGTCCGCTTGCGCCTCCGGCGCCGAGGCCTTGGTCTTGGGCGCCCGCCTGATCCGGGCCGGCTTCGCCGACGTCGTCGTGGCGGGTGGCGCCGAGGCGGCGATCCATCCGTTGACACTGGGCTCGTTCGGCAAGATGCAAGCCCTTTCGACGCGGCGGGAGGCGCCTGAGACCGCGTCTCGGCCCTACTGCGTGACACGCGACGGCTTCGTGATGGGTGAGGGCGCCGGCGCCCTGGTCCTGGAGTCGGCCGAGCACGCCCAAGCGCGCGGCGCGCGGATCTGGGCGTGGCTGGTGGGCGCCGGGTCGGCATCGGACGCCTATGACGTGGCGCCACCCGATCCGAGCGGCCAGGGCCAACTGCGGGCCATGCGTCAAGCTTTGGCGGAGGCGGGCCCGGCCGCGGCCCGCGTGGCGCACGTCAACGCGCACGCCACGGCGACCCCGGCGGGTGACGGGATCGAGGCGCGGGCGATCGTCGACGCTCTCGCCGAGGCGCTCGGGTCGCGCGAGGCGGCCCTCCAGGTCCCGGTCAGCGCCACCAAGTCGATGACCGGCCACCTGCTCGGGGCGGCCGGCGCGGTCGAGTCGATCTTCGCGGTGCTGGCGCTGCGGGACCGGCTCGCGCCGCCGACCACGAACATCGTGGAGTTGGACCCAGCGATCGAATGTTCGGTGGTGCGCGATTCGCCGCGGCCGTTGCCGGCCGGGCCGATCGCGGCCCTGAACAACGCCTTCGGGTTCGGCGGCCACAACATGGCGCTGGTGTTCGACTCGGCCTGAACCGCTTCAGCCGAGTTGGTGCAGCCAACGCACGGGCGCGCCGGCGCCCGCGTAACGGAACGGCTCCAACTCGTCGTCCCAAGCCCGGCCCAGGGCCACATCCAACTTGTGCCGCAGCTCGATCAAGTCGCCGCCGCATTCGAGCGCGGCGAGGATGCGGTCCTCCGGGATCATGGCGTTGCCGTGCACGTCGATCACGGCGTGGAAGATCCCCAGCGACGGGGTGTGCGACCATCGGCCGCCGTCCACGGCGAAGGAAGCCTCCTCGGTCACCTCATAACGCAGATGGACCCAACCGCGCAGGGCGGACGCGAGCCGCGCGCCGGTGCCCTGGGGGCCCTGCCACGAGTGCTCAGCGCGCAACATGCCGGGCGCGGCGGGCTGAGTCGTCCAGTCCATCGAGACACGCGTGCCGAGGACGTTGCCCGCGACCCACTCCACGTGCGGACACACCGCCCGCGTCGAAGAGTGCACAAACAGCACGCCGCGCGTGATCACACCAGACATCATCGGCCTCCTAGTGCTTGTCCGAGGTTCGTCTTCCCCAACGGCCTCGGGCAACGGGTGACCAGGTTGCCAACGGAAACGGTAGCGGCCGCGCGCGGCGCGCTTCATCCAATTGTGCCCTAACCGCCGCGAGCCACGCCAGTTGGCGCGGGCCTAACGAGGTGTTTATCTTCCCCCCGCCGCCCGATGCCGTCGCCTCACGCGGGCGGGCGGCGCCGCGTCACAGCTCCCGGACGGCGGCGAGGGCCTTCTTGCGCATCGCTCGGTCGAGCCGATCAAGGTACAGGTGGCCGTCGAGGTGGTCGACCTCGTGTTGGAGGCAGCGCGCCATCAGACCGGCGCCTTCCACCATCACCGGCGCGCCGTCCAGGTCGGTTCCGACAACCCTGGCGTATTCGGCGCGTTTCGTCGGATACCACAGGCCGGGCACGGACAGGCAGCCCTCGTCGCCGTCCTGGGACTGTTCCGACAGCTCCGCCAGGACGGGATTCAGGACATAACCCACCTCGTCGTCAATATTATATGAGAACGCGCGTAGCAGAACGCCGATCTGGTTGGCGGCGAGTCCGGCACGGCCTTCCATATCCACCGTGTCGAGCAGGTCTTGGACCAGTGACCGGACGCGGTCGTCGATTTGAGCGATCGGCTCGCAGGGGGTGCGCAGGACCGGGTCCCCGATCACCCGAATCTCTCTGATGGCCATGCACCGATTATTCCACGGCGTTCGGACGCCTCCCCGGCCGCGCCGCGATGGCCGCGGCGACGTCGAAGACGCCGCCGACAGCCAGGAAGGCCCCCACCACGACGATCAGCGGCAAGACCGATTCGACAGGCCAGATGATCACGAGCGCGCCAGCGGCCAGCGAGACCACCGCGAACGCGACCGCCCAGCCGCGTCCCCGGTGGCGGGGAGGCAACACCGCGAGGGTGGCGCCGCCCTCCATCAGCCAGGCGAAGCCGATGATCAAGACGGTCGCCAGCAGCCCGAAGCCGGGGTACCGGATCGACACCGCGCCGAGCGCGGTCAACAGCACTCCGAAGATCACGTTGAGCACCCTGATGCCGGTGGGGAACTGGGTGTCGGCCGCGCCGATCACAATCCGCGCGATCCCGACCAGACAGAAAAAGATCCCCACGATCAGGGCGAACGCTTCGATTGTGAGATCGGGCCGGGCCAGGATCAGCCCGCCGACGACCAGGGCGAGGACACCCCGGAACGCCAGCCAGGCGCGCCAGCGCCCCAAGTGCGGGCTTTGGCCACGGCCCGGGCGGTCGCCGCCCCGGCCGCGCGGGTCGTCCCAGGCGCCGCGGCCGCTCCACGCGGTGTCGACGCCGAACTCGTCCGGGCGGGCGGGCGGTCTTTGATCGGTGGCGGTCATCTTGTTCTCCCCCTCATTTTCAGGTCGGCCACGGCGATGCCGCGGTCCACGCCGGGCATGGCTTTGGGGCGCGCCAGGTGGCGCACTTCAGGGTTGGACTGCGCCAACTTGAACGCGTCGTGTTCCAACTCTCGGTCGTAGCCGGTCATGCGTTCCTCGCGTTGCGCCAAGTGCTCGCCCCAGGTGGGCAACGTGTACTGCTCGACGAACTCCCGCTGGTCGGTCACGTCCTGCCACAAACTCCAGGCCGTGGCGCCGGTGCGCCGCCGCGATGTGGCGAGCGCCCGGGCGGCCCGCCGGAACGCGGCCTGGTCGGCGGCCTCCACGGTGTAGAGGATCTGGATCTGGACTGGTCCGGCGGACGCGGCGATGGCGCCGTCCGGCACCGCGTCCGTCATCGGCTCGACGTCTCTGTCCAAGAGCCCGGTCGAGGCGTAAAGCGGCCAGACCGAAAGCGTGGCGAGGCACATCAGGGTGATGGCGGCCGCGGCGAGGAGTGTGGCCTTTGTGCCCACGACGTTCCCGATCGCGCCCCAGACCAGCGAGCCGACGCCTTGGCCGCCCATGAACACGACCGAGTACACGGCCATGGAACGGGCCCGCACCCAGGCGGGCAGGCTGAGCTGCATCGCCGTGTTGAGGATCGACAGGCAGCAAACCCAGCCGACTCCGGCCGCCAGGAGCATGGCGAGGGCGCCGGGGACGGACCGCAGCAGGGCGACCCCGACGAGGGTCGCGGCGTAGACCAGCGTGCCGCCGGCCAGCACGGCGTTGTTGCTGAAGCGGCCCCTCAGGTAGGGCAGGATCAACGCCCCGCCGACGGCGCCGACCCCGAGGGCCGCCAGGGTCAGCCCGTAGCCGCGCGCGTCCAGCCCGAGGCTGCGGCGCGCCACCACCGCGAGCAGCGCCCACAGAGCTGAGGCCGGCGCCACGAAGAGCGCGGCGCGCAAGGTGATGCGGCGGATGCCGGGCGCGTTGCGCACGTAGCGCAGACCTGAGGCGACCGCCGGCCCCATCCCGATGGCGCCGTGGGAGCGGCCGCCGGTGTGCCAGGCGAGCAGCACCCCGATCACGGCCAAGAAGCTCAGGGTGTTGATCCCGAACACGAGCGCCGGTCCGGACCAGGCCACCAGCGCGCCCGCCAGCGCCGGCCCCACCGCACGCGCGATGTTGATGTTCGCGCTGGCAAGCGCCGAGGCGGCCAGCAGTTGGTCGCGGGGAACCAGATCGGGCTGCACGGCCTGCCAGGCCGGGCCGCCGAACGCGGCGCCGCAGCCCAACGCGAAAGTCAGCATCAGCACCACCGCCGGACCGGCGTCGCCGGTCCATGTGAGCAGTGTCAGGAGGCCCGCGGCCAGCGACATGAACGCGTTCGAGAAGACGAGCATCCAGCGCCGGTCGAGGGAGTCGGCCAGCACTCCCGCGGGCAACGACAGGGCGAAGACCGGCGCCAACGAGGCCGCCGAGACGAGCGCCGTGAGCAGCGGCGCGTTCCGTCCGTCCACCAGCAGCCACTGCGCGCCCACCGACTGCATCCAGCTACCCACGTTGGAGGCCAATTGAGCGATCCACAGCGCGCGGAAGACCTTGATCGCCAAAGGCGCCAATGGGCCGGTTCTCGCGCTGATGCTTGCCACGCGACCAGACTAAGAAGCCCGTCCCCGCCCGGACGGGAGATTCCGCCCGGTCTCAGGCTACGAGACGCCCAGGGCTGCTTGGGCGATGACGCCGCGTCAGGAGACGCGGCGGCGCATGCGGCGCAGGGCTAGTTCGTCGACTGGCGGCGCCGCGTCGGCGGTGGTCTCGGAGCGCTCGGCGGGCAACTGGGCGAGCGTGCCCTCGACCTCGAGGAAGACCCGTGAGACGGCGATCCCGAAGACGCCTTGACCGCCTTGCACCAGGTCGACCACCTCGTCGGTGTTGGAACACTCGTAGACCGTCGCGCCGTCCGACATCAGCGTGACGGTGGCTAGATCGTCCACGCCGCGGTCTCTGAGGTGCTGGACGGCGGTGCGGATCTGGTGCAACGAGACCCCGGTGTCCAAGAGGCGCTTGACTATCTTCAGCACCAGGATGTCCCGGAAGTTGTACAAGCGCTGCGTGCCCGAACCGGTGGCGGGCCTGACGCTCGGTTCGACCAGGCCGGTGCGGGCCCAGTAATCCAGTTGGCGGTAGGTGATGCCAGCGGCGCGGCAAGCGGTGGGGCCACGGAAACCGACCGCCTCGTCGGTGACGCGGCCGCCGAACAACAAACCCTGCTGCCCCGTGCCCCCCGACGTGTCTTGGGCCATGCGAGTCACCTTCCCCTGTCAATGCCTGGGCGCCCCGCCAGGCGGCCGACGCTGCTACTCACTCCTTGACGCTAGGTCCCAGCAGCGCTCAGGTCAATGCGCCACGCCGGCGACACCACGGCAAGTCTCAAGTTCAACTTGAGGTCGGACAGCCGGCGCATGATCGGCGGTCAACGCGGCGCCGGCCGGACCGCCTGCGCCCGCAGCAGCGCGGCCGACAGCTTGGCCAGCGCTTCGGCGCACTCCGCGCGCGCCGCCAGGGCACGCTCCGTCGCGCCCGCGCCCCACCGCGCCGCCACAGCACGGTCCGCCAAACCCGCCGCGCGCTCGGCCGCCTGAAACAAGGGCCTCAAGTGGCGCAGATCCAAACCGAACTCCGCCAACTCCGCGACAGCCTCGACCGCCTGAACCAAGGAGGCGTCCGCCGCGTCGGCCGGCAAACCCGCGGCCCGCGCCACCGCCTCGACCGCGGCCAACTCCTGCCCCGTCAGGGTCGCCACCTCCGCCGCGCCGACAACAGCGGCACGCGGCGCCCTCGGCGAAGGCGCCGAGGCCCCCGCAGCCGCGGCCGCGTCCATCGCCGCCAACCGGTCACGGATCACCCTGAGCGGCAAGAAATGATCCCGCTGCTGAAGCAACACCCACGCGACCCGCTCGATGTCCGCCTCCGAATAACGCCGATACCCCGACTGCGTCCGCTCCGGAGTCACCAAACCCTGATCCTCCAGATAGCGCAGCTTCGAGATCGTCAGACCCGGAAAATCGCCGCGCAGCGACTCCATCACCGCCGAGATCGAATAGACGGCGCGATGGCCGAGACCCGCGGGCCAAGACCCCGCGGACAGCGCCGCGCTCACGGCACACGTGCCGGAGACGGGTGGAACGTCAACCGGTATTTGCCAATCTGGACTTCGTCGGCGGCTTTGAGGACGGCATCGTCCACCCGTTGGCGGTTGACATACGTGCCGTTCAGGGAACCCAAATCGCGCACCACGAACTGCGCGCCATGACGCTCGAACGTGGCGTGGCGCCGCGAGACCGTCACATCGTCGAGGAAAATGTCAGACCTGGTGGAGCGGCCCGCCGTCGTCGCGTCGGCGTCCAACAGGAAACGGGACCCGGCGTTCGGCCCACGCTGCACCACCAGCAACGCCGATGTCGGCGGCAGCGCGTCGATCGCGGCTTTGGCCTGCGGGCTCAGCCCCTCCCCGAGGGGCGCGTCCAGGTCCGCCTCAGCCAAGTGGCCGATCGCCTGCGTCGACTCCACGCCGTAAACTGCTGAGAAATCCTGGTCCACTTTCGCTCTCACCCCTCCCAGGTCGCGAAGATTGCTATCCAGTCACTCTATCGCGGCCGCGTGCTCCAACGGTTCCAGGCGCTTGACCGCGTCGATCGCCAACGACTCGTGGACGGTCACATCCGACGAGCCGCCCAGGGTCCTCAAGGTCGCCAAGACGCCGCCGGGGATCCCCAAAGCGGTCTGCAAAGTGGCCGGATCGCCGATCGCCCGCCACTCGCACGGCGAAGCCAGCGCCTGGCCGTCCGCGATCAAGTGACCGCTGCCGTCGTCGGCGAAATAGCTCGACGCCGTGATCCGCACATCGCCCACGCTGATCGCCTCCGCGCCGGCGTTGCGCAGCTCGTCCACCAGCAGGTACGCCATGGGCGCGGTGAGTTGGCCCTCCGGGTCGCGCCAAGTCAGCGTTATGCCCGGGCCTTCGACGGGCAACGTCCCCGCGAGGATCCCCTGGACCTCGGCGCGGGCGCGCGCCGCCTGCTGCGCGGCCTCGTCGTCGTTTCGATTGGCCTGGAGCCGGTCGCGTTCCCCCTCCAGCGTCGCGTTCTGTTCTTCCAACAGCTCAGCCTCCGAGTTGAGGCGGTCCAAGACCTCGATCAGCTCGTCTTGGCGCAGCTCAGAGAAGTCCGCCCGCTCCACCTGCCGGACCTGGGTCGCGGCCGCGAAGCCCAGCAGGGCGCAGAGCAAACCGGCCACGATCTGCGCCCGGCTGGGACGCGGCCGCATCGCCCGGCCAAGCCGGCGCCAGGCGTCTTGCCCACGCGCCTCGCGACCGCTCCGCCGCGCCCTGGGCTGCTCGCTCACGCCTTGAACAGCTTCCGCCGGATCGAAGCCGCGTTGGAGAAGATGCGGATGCCCAGCACCACGATCACCGCGGTCGACAACTGCGAGCCCACCCCGAGTTGGTCGCCCAAGAACACCAGCGTCGCCGCGACCAGCACATTAGAGACGAACGAGACCACAAACACCTTGTCGTCGAAGATGCCGTCCAACAACGCGCGGGTGGCGCCAGCCAACGCGTCGATCGCCGCGACCACAGCGATCGGCAGATACGGCGCCAGGAACGCCGGCACGTCCGTCTGCGTGGCCAAGCCGACAGCCACCCCGACCAGCAAGCCCAACAGCGCGATCAAATCTGCTCACCCCTTCCTGGTGGCGTAGCGCAACACATTCACATCCTTGCTGGCCGCGAGCTCCAGCACATCGACCCGGCTGATCGAGACCGTCGCTCCAAGGTAGCCCCTCAACAACGAGACCCGATCACCCGATCGGCCCGAAGCGAGCGACACCTCCAGGGCCGCGGCCAACCCGATCGCCTCAATCGCATAAGGCGCCGCGAGCGGCTCGAAACCGACCTGGATCTGGTCGCCCACATCCCTGATCGCGCTCCGCGCCGTGAGGCGCACACCGCCCACCGCGACCGCCTCAGCGCCGGCTTGCCTAAGCGCGCCCACTATCACCCGGATATCACCTGACCGGATGCGGGCGTCATGATTGCCTTCAGCCACCGCCGCCGCGTCCGGGGTGACTGCGACCACCAGGCCGCTCCCTGTCACCGGCAGCGCGCCCACCGCTGCGGCCAGGTCGCGGGCTGCGGCAGCCGCCGCCGGATCGCCCAGCGCCGCGCTGCGCAACTCTGCAACCTCTACAGTCAGCTCATTGAAACGCTCACTCAACTCGGTCACCTCTTGCCGAGCCGTCTCCGCATTGCGTTCCAGCGAAGCGCGAGCCCGCTCGTCCGCTTCCACCGGTGTGCGCAGAACCCGGACACCCCACGTCACCCCGAGACCCAAAACCAACGCTGTGACCAGCACAAATGCCCAACTCCAGCGGGCTGGCGCCCGCCCTAGGGCCTGTTTGCGGCGCGCCGCCTCAGCGTAACCGCCGTCGAGCGGTCGCTCCATGACCTCGGTCAAGAGCGTCATGGATTCGTCTGGACGTTTCACGCCTCGGCGCTCCCCGCCATGCGCCCGGCTCCCGCCGCGGCATCGGGCACCGGGGTGGGGGTGACGGCATCGGCCACCGGGGCGGGGACGGAAACCAACTTGGGCTTCCCCGTCGCCCGGCGCTGCGGCCCCCTGACCAGTACCAACGCGCGGTAACTTTCAACCAGGTAGACCCCACAAGCGAACCAGTAGAGCAGCAAGCCCCAGATGGCGAACGCCCAACCAAGCACCCACGCCGCATCCTTGACCCAACTCGCCTGTTCCGCCAGCAGCAACAGCGGGAACGCATACATCAGCGCAAACGTGGCCGCCTTGCCGACAAACACCACCGCCGGTGGGTTGATCCCCTTGAACTTGAGCACCAGCAGCGTAATGCCCATGATCGCCTCCCGCGCCGCGAGCGATGCCACCAGCCACCACGGGATGATCGTGCGCCAACCCAACAAGAAAACTGTCGAAAGAATGAACAACCGGTCCGCCGCCGGATCAAGCAGTTGACCCAGCCGCGAATACTGGCGAAGCCGCCGGGCCGCGAATCCATCCAACCAATCCGTCACCCCGGACAGCGCCATCAGCGTGATCGCCCACACATCGCGGTGCTGGATCACCAGGTAGATGAACACCGGGACCATCGCCAGCCGCAGTGCCGAAATCGCGTTCGGCACAGTTGCGATCCGGTTGGTGATCACCGGGGTGTTAGTCGTCAAGTCTTCCGTCCCCTTTCGTCCGCCATATAACTATAGGTCGCCGCCCCCTCTGCGGCGGTAGCGCCGGGCCGCAACACCAGCGGCGGGCGGGCGGCGGCCGGGCGGCGGCCGGGGAAGTAGGTGGCCACGGCGGGGGCGGGCGGCACCGGCCCGTAGGCCCAGCGGGGGCGAGCGGTACCGGCCCGTAGGCCCGGCGGGGGCGGGCGGTACCGGCGCGGCGGCTTCGCGGGGCGGCTGCGCGGGGCGGCTGCGCGGGGCGCGGCATCGGCACACGGGCGGGCCGCAACACCAGCGGCGGGCGGGCGGGCCGCCTATCGTGGTAGCTATGCACTGGAGGCACCTCGCGGCAAGTGCCATCTACGAGGAGACCGTCAAGAAGTCGCGGTTCGTGGCGCGGTTGATCCCGGCGCGGGACCCGGCCGAAGCGAAAACGGCCATTGAGGGGGCGCGGCGGGCGGAGTACGGGGCACGGCATCATGCAACGGCGCAAATCATAGGGCCGGACGGCGCCTACCAACGGTCCAACGACGATGCCGAGCCGCCCGGCACAGCAGGCCTCCCGATGCTGGAAGTGTTGCGCCGCGAAAAGGTGACGGACGCGGTAGCGATAGTCAGCCGCCACTTCGGCGGCGTGCTGCTCGGGAAGGCGGGCCTGATGCGGGCATATGCGGGCGCGGTGGCGGGCGGCGTCGCGGTGGCCCGGTTCAACGTCAACGTTGAGCACGCGGTGTTCGCCCTTGAGGTGCCCGCCGCCGAGGCCGGGCGCGCCAACCATCTGCTCCGGGCATTCGCGGCCAGCACGGCGGGGACCAGCGTAGACGCGGTCTATGGCGAAAGCGCGCGGTTCGAGGTTGTGCTGCCGGTCGCAGCTGCGGCGTCATTTGCGGAATTTGCCGGATCGGCGCGTCTCCTGGCCGGCGTGCGGCGCGCCGGGACGCGGCTGGTTACGATGGCCGAGTGACTCGGCCACCTTACGAAGCGCTCCTGGAACGCGTTTACACCTCGGGCACGCTCAAAGCGGACCGGACCGGCACCGGCACTAAGTCGCTGTTCGGCCAACAGATGCGGTTCGATCTGCGCGACGGATTCCCGTTGGTCACAACCAAGGCGGTGCATCTGCGGTCGGTGATCGCGGAATTGTTGTGGTTCTTGGCCGGTGGCCACAACGCCCGAGACCTCCAGGCCCAGGGTGTGCGCATCTGGAACGAGTGGGCCGCGCCCGATGGCGAGTTAGGACCCATCTACGGTGTCCAGTGGCGTAGTTGGCCGGCACCAGACGGGTCGAAGATTGACCAGCTTGCCGAGGTACTGAACTTGATCCGCGAACAGCCCAATTCCCGGCGGATGATTGTGTCTGCCTGGAATGTTGGCCAACTCAACGCAATGGCGCTCCCGCCCTGCCATTTATTGTTCCAATTCTATGTCGCCGACGGCCGTTTATCCTGCCAGCTTTATCAACGCAGCGCCGATCTGTTCCTGGGTGTGCCGTTCAATATTGCGTCCTATTCATTGCTCACTCACATGGTGGCTCAGCAAACCGGCCTCGATGTTGGTGAATTCGTCTGGACCGGCGGCGACTGCCACATCTATTCTAACCATTTTTCTCAAGTGGAAACCCAGTTGGCGCGCGAACCTTATCCCATGCCGCGGCTCGAATTACGCCGTGCGCCGTCCCTGTTTTCTTATAGCCCCGAGGATTTCTCGTTCCCCGATTACCGTCACCATTCTGCGATCAAAGCGCCGGTGGCAGTGTGAGCGCCTCATCCAATGGTGCCGGTATCGCCCCGGACGATGCCGTCCCCCCAGCCCCGGACAAGCGCCCCGCTGCGGGGTCGGCGGGGTTAGGTGGTGCGGGCAGGCCGCCGGTTCCAGGCACAGATACCCCGCCGGTTCCAGGCACAGACGCCCCGCCGGTTCCAGGCGCGGATGCCCCGCCGGTTCGGGACGCAGACGCCCCGCCGGTTCGGGACGCAGATGCCCCGCCCGTTCCGGGCGCAGATGCGGCCGGCGCCGCTGAGATTGGTTTGATCTGGGCCCAGGACCAGGCGGGGGTGATCGGGGCGGGAGGGACCATCCCGTGGCACTTGCCGGAGGACTTGCGCCGCTTCAAGGCTCTGACGATGGGACATGCGGTTGTCATGGGCCGCCGGACGTGGTTTTCGCTGCCGGCGGCAGCGCGGCCGCTACCGGGGCGGACCAACATTGTGCTGAGCCGGGAACTGCGTAGCGGGGCTGGTACCTTGCCGGGCGGCATCGTCGCGCGGGATTTGGCGGAGGCGCTGGCCGTGGCGCAAGGAGCGGGCCTGGAGGGTCCGGCGTGGGTGATCGGTGGCGGCCAAGTGTTCCGCGAGGCGTTGCCGTATGCTGCGTTAGCGCAGGTCACAGTGGTGGACCGGCCAGCGAGCAGGGCGGGGACGCCAAAGCCGGGCGGCGCGGATACGCCGGAAGCGGGCAACGCGGATACGCAGGAAGCGAACGGGGCAAGGACACCGGAGGCGAGCAGGGCGGGGACGCCGGAGGCGAGCGGGGCGGAGACGCCCGAGGCGGGCGGGGACACGTTTGCGCCGGTGCTCGGCGCTGGGTGGCGGTGCGTCAGGCGCGATCCGCCAGAAGGCTGGCTGGATTCAACCGCCCACCTGCGCTACCGGTTCGAGACGTGGGTGCGCCAAGCATCGCCCAACAATCAGGCGGCCGCGGCGGTTTCAACTGGTCGGACGGCTCCCACCGGGCAAGCCTGACCGCAGCCTCGCATCCGCAGTATAGGTTTGTTGTATGGGTGCGCCAACAATTGCCGTAGTCGCCGAGACCGCGCTGGATTCCTCTGACCTGGCACAACTTGACGGATTGTATGGGAAAGACATCAAACTTGAGGTATTGGTGCCAGTGACTGATGGCGAGCCGCGCCTGTTGGCCGCCCTGGACCACATAGTGCTGGGGGAACTCGGCGACGCCTGGTCTGCTTTACGCGGCAAGGACCCGGACGCGGCCGGGCTGGCGGGCGCAACCCGCATTCTGGATGAATCCCTCGCAGCGGCGAGGGCGGCGGGCTTGGCGGCCGAAGGCCAAGTGGTGCCAGGCGACCCGATCGCTGCCCTGGTCCAAACCATCGATTCAACCAAGGCGCAAGCGGCGGTGTTCATCACGCTGCCGCACCTGGTGGGAGATTCCCTCCACGAGGACTGGGCTGCCAAGGCCCGCCGCACTTTGGGCATTCCGGTGATCCATTTCTACGGCGGCACCACCAAGTTGCTGTCGTAGTGGGCTCGGACGGCCGCAGCCAGCCGACCAGGCATCCAGCGGCGGCCACGCGAGTCGAGCGCACCCGGACGGCCCCGACCGTCCCTGCCGGCCCCGACCGTCCCCGGCGCAGCCGATTGCCCCCGCCGACCCCGACCATCCCCGCAGGCCCCGACCGTCCCCGGCGCAGCCGATTGCCCCCGCCGGCTTGCGCCGGCGGGGGCCGGGTGGGTGGTGAGCCACACGGCCAGGCGGGCACTGGCGCTCATCCTGCCAGCAGACCCCAGGCCCGCCAACAACCATTAGAGGTGGGCGGGGGTTGGTCGGAGTCGGCGGGCTGGGTTTGGCGGACAAGACATGTGATGAGTGCGACAATTGTCGCCTCGGGTGTTTTGGTGGTTAGTGTTTGACCCAGCCCCAGGCGTAGCCGTAGTAGCTTTTGAACGCGCCTTTGGCGTTGCTTTGGTAGTAGGAGACGCGGCCGAGGTCGGTGACGGCGATCATGTCGGCGGCGGGGTCAGCGTTCAGGGAGCCGCCCCCGGCTGGGGATAGGCCACTCCAGCCGTGTCCAACTTGTTTGGCCCGCTGGAAACCGCCGTTACCTCGACCGGCGTAGGTGAACAACAACCCGGGCCCGTTGATACCGATAATGTCACCGCGTCCGTCGTTGGTCAGGTCACCACCTGGTAGCAGTGTGAACGTGGACCAGCCGTGTCCAACCTGCCGGTAGCCGCTCTTAAACCCACCTCGGCCGCTACCCGAATACAAGAACAACCGGCCCGTCTTCGTGATCGCTAACAAGTCCGGGACACTATCAGAAGTGATATCCCCCACCGGGATCACCCGATCCATGTTGTTCCAACCATGCCCGATCTTACGGGCCGGTTTGAACTCATTCGTGGCGGTACGCGCATACAGATACATATCGCCGCGGGCATCAATCCCGATCAAGTCATTGAACCCATCCAAATCCCAATCCCCTGGCGCAGCAATCTTCAACCCACCCCAACCCGTACCAAGCGTCCCAACCAGCGTGAAACTACTACCCGTCAAGTTGTAGGCCCGCAGATCACCGTTATCACACA
This sequence comes from Bifidobacteriaceae bacterium, assembly GCA_031278075.1. Taxonomy (GTDB): domain Bacteria; phylum Actinomycetota; class Actinomycetes; order Actinomycetales; family WQXJ01; genus JAIRTF01. The sequence goes on from JAITLE010000181.1 coordinate 23,973, forward strand.
CCCGCAACACGTGACCCCCACCAACCGCCGCCGCTGTTGGTTGACCCCCCGCAGCGATCAGACGTGGCGTCAACAAAACCTGTTCCAAACCACACCCGTCATCCCACAACACGCCAACCGGATCACCCCACACATCCAACGCTGTACTCGACCCCGAATACGCGCTATGCGTCACCGTCACCGCCACCGTCAACACCCGACCCTGATCTGTTGGTTGAACCGTATACGCCTGAGTCTTCGCCACCACCGTCCCACTAGCCATCCACACCCAACTAACTGTTGAACCCGCCGGAGCACCCACCAACGTAGAAGACACAGTTTTACCCGCCGACAGCCCACCACTATGCGTCAACGACACCGCCGGCAACGGCGGCGAACCCGACGCCTGCACAATCACATAATCCGAAACAGTTTTAGCCTCATAACCCACAGCCGAAGCCGACACCGCCACCGACACTCGACAACCCGCATCAGCCGCCACCGTCGTATAGATTGCCTTGTTACGAGCCGCCGTAATCTCTACCGGTGCCGCCCCCGACGGACAATCACTACGAGTCCACACATAGACGAAAGACGCCCCCGGCACATCCGGGCTATACCCATACGGGGAGCGATACCGCACCGTCACCGTCACATCCTCACCCACCGACGGATACGGCAAATTCGGATACGCCAACACCGCCAACGACGTAACCTCAGGCAACGGATCAGCCAAAAACAACTTCATCTCATACGAATACGGCACACCATTACGTGTCACCGTGACCCGATAAACATCAACCGTATCCCTAGCCGCAGGCTTCAACACCGACGCGAACGGCACATCCCAAATCAACCCAGCCAAACCCACCCGCACATTCGACACCGCCAACGCCACACCATTACGCGTCACCGACACCCCATCCGTCACAGACGCACTAGACACCCCACCAACCACACCACTAAACGACCACGAAGCCACCCGAACTCCACCGGTGCTCCCGGGCGCGTTAGCCATGTCCCACACTTCCCACGGGAAATACCCGGCCGGAGGCCACATCACAGGCCCCGACACCAGGTCTGGTGTATACGGTTCCCCGGTGAAGTCGATAACAGCGAATCCGCCGCCACTGCCGGGCGTGGTCGCGACGCCCACGGCGGCCCCGCTGGCGGCGCGGCTGAGCAACGACCGGCGGTGCCCCAAGTGGGCATAGTTGTTGCCCCCAAGGTCTGCCAGGAAGCCCTGCAC
>JAITLE010000194.1 GCA_031278075.1 Bifidobacteriaceae bacterium
TCCCGGGCGGCGCGACGGCCACAGCCCGCAGGCGGACCGGTTCGCCCGCGCCCACGGTCCGGCTGTGCCCGGGTGCGCCGCCTTCTGGCTCGCAGGTGACCACCGGCTGAATGCCTCCGCGCTGCGCGGCTGTCGCGGGAACCGACACTTGCCCGCCACTGACGGCGTAAGTGGTCGAGCGGGGCGGAGCCGTTCCGTCCTCGACCCATGCCGCAAGGTCGCGGAGTGCCTGGTGCAGGCAACCTAGGTATCTGACGGTGTGGGTCGGGTCGAAGTTTGGATCGAGTTCGCCGTGAAGCGCGTTGTCGGTGTACCAGATGCGGAAGCGGTCGTCCACTGCGTCGCCCAAGTGCCGCCGCACCAGGTTGGCGTACCAATCGGCTTGCCAGGGAAAGGCCTCGCGATCCAGCAGGGAGGCCACGACGATCATCTTGCCGGCAAACCTGCCTGACTGGACAGTCCCGGAAGCGCTTGCGGCGATCTTCGGGCCGAGAAGCTCCGGCCGCTGCTGGTAACGGGGGACGCCGTCCGCGCTCTTGAAATAGTCCCAGACGGGGGCGTCCGGCGGGACTTGGTGACGGTGGTAGGTCTGAACGGCCAGGAAGTCCGAGTTGTCGATCACGACCTCGTCGCCGGGTCTCAACTTGACCAGTTCGGGCGACAGCTCCGGAAAGTCGACTTTGGCGATGTCGCCGGCAACACTGGCCAGGCTGGCAACGGTGCCGGCGGCGGAGCCGGTCAGGACCTTCAACTCCGCGTTGTCTATGCCGTGTTCGAGCGGTTCGGCCAACTTGAGGGACGACACGGACATTGGGATTTGGCGGCCGCTGAAAGCGTCCTCGACGCGGCCCGTCGAGTAGTTGTCATTGCGCCCGTCATCCGCGCGGCTGCGGACTTGGGCCACTACAGTTCGGAAGCGGACTCGGGCGCGACTCGCCGAGGAGGTCGGATCCGCGCCCTCATACCCCGGGACGGTCCAGTAGTCGGCGAAATAGGCAGGGTCGAGCGCCCTGACCACGGGGAGCAGCATGCCGAAGGACTGCGTGCCCATTTGCCGGTGGTTGAACCAGGCCCGAGTCGGGAAGCCCATCGCCGTGACCTCACGCCAGACAGCGAGTTCCTCACCTGTCAGCCCGGTTTCGGGCTCGCCTGAGCCGCCAGGCTCCAGCGCATCGACGATGCCGTCAAGTTTGTCCCGCAAGACGCGTTGCGCCAGCATCCGCACCGAGAACATGTTCGGCACGGCATAAGGGCTGCCCAGCACGAACGGCACAAAGCCGTCCCACACGCCCGTCGTGTTCTCTGCCGCCCCAACAGTGCGGTAGCCCCCGCCTGAGCCGCCGTAGGCGTAACCGAACGGCCGGTGCTCTCCATACAGACGCTGCGCCAGCACACGGGAGACCCTCGCCGCGGCCGCATTGGCCTTGTAAGCCCCCACGAGGGGGTCGACATCGCCGCCGGGCACGGCCCAGGGGCCGCCGCCGTTGGTTTCCACGAAATACGCCCCGCTGGTCGCTGACAGGGTGATCTTGTCGTTCTGCCCCGTCTCTGACTGAGCGAGGTTCTCTGAATCGGGCGCGGGAGTGAAGTGTTGGAAGAATCGGCCCTGGTACTGATCGGCCGGGGGATAGTAGAACGAAAAACGGGTCGCTGAGTCGCGGAATCCGCCGTGCACGTAACGGTGCCGGACGGGTGACTCGCGTGGATCATCGATGTCGATGTACGGCTGGGAGAGCCCAGGATCGCCTGTCCAACCGTCGATGATCTCGCTTGTCAGCAGCCCAGAAGCGGGCTCGGGGGTGGTGGTCATTTCAGTCGCCTTTCAGTGTGGTCGTCGCGCGCCGCGCGCTGAACTCGCCGCTCACCACCCCGGCATCCGTCGCCGGCTCGATGAGTCCGCGCCAAGTTTATTTCGCGAAACGAAGAAAAGGCAAGCGGAAGGCTACGCCCGAACCGGTCACGACCTCGCCCCGATCCCCGGCACATCGGGGTCCGCGATGGCGGCGTCTTGGGCAGCGAGAACAGCTCCAAGGATGATGGCGTCGGCTCCGTGTTCGCCTTCAACCATCGGCACGGGGCACCGCCCGAGGTGCGGCGCGTCCAGCCCGATGCGAGGGGTGAGCAGCCACGGCGCCAGCACCTGGGCCGCCCCGCTGAGGACAATCCTCTCGGGTCCCAGCACTGCTGCCAGGAGCTCACCGAGACTGCGAATGGCGTCGCGGGCGGCATCGAGCGCTGCCAAGACGCCGGGGGTGCCATCTTTCGCCAGCTTCACGAGGTGCACCGCGAAGCCACTCGCGCTGTGATCGGCCAGGCGGGCCGACAGGCCAGTCTTGGCAGCAATGGCCCTGAGGGACGCCGACAGCTCAGCGCATCCCCGACGGCCGCACAGACACAGCGGACCGTTCGGGTCGATGGGGACGTGGCCAAGACCGCCGCCGGCGTCATGCCCCAGGACTAGGTGTCCCGAGGTGATGGCGCTGCCTCCGAGGCCTCGACCCATATAGAGGACGACCACGTTGTCCGCGCCCATCGCCGCGCCGCTGCGATGCTCCGCCAGAGTCGCGAACGCGCCATCGTTGCCGATGAGCACCCTGCTCAGGCCGCAGCCTCTGAGGGGGTCAAGAAACAGAGCCTCGTCAGTCCAGTGCCATTCGAGGTCGCGTGAGCCGATCTTGCCTCCCCGGACCGCACCCGGGACGGACACGGCAAGTTGGCACCGGCGGGGATTCGTTCCGTCGCGAATGAGTTCGCCGACTGCGGAGCCGATCATCACGCCTGCCGCGGCCGGGTCGGGCGGCGCGCCGCTCCACGCGCGGTCGACGCGCGCCAGCTCTCGGCCAGCAAGGGTCGCCACTCTGACCGCGAAACCCGACCCGCCCAGATGGACCCCCACAAGATGTGCCCGGGCGTCGGCCAAATGGATGGATCGGCGCGGTCGACCGCGTTCGCCGGTGGACGGCGCGGCGATCGCCTCAAGCATCCCGTGGTCGGCGAGCAGTCGGACCAACTCGCTGACAGGGCCCGCCGCCAGGCCAGCCTCAGCCGCCAGATCTGCCTGCGCTATGCCCGGCTGGCCTTGGACAGCTCGCAGCAGCCTGGTGATGCCGTCGCGGCGCAATCTGGTCGGCGCCGCGAGACGGCGCCGCGGGATGTCGACACTCACCAGTCAACTCTAGGCCAATGGGCCATTGTTATTTTCGCTCGCCGAAGATAAGTTACCCCGTATCACCCATGACAAGGAGGTCATCAATGTCTGAGCACACCGCTGACGAGTCGTCGGCCGATCCCGGCCAGGGCGCGCCCGATCCGGCAGGCCAAAGCGGCGCCGACTCCGCCGATTCACGAATAGTCGGTGGCTGGAAGTTCCTGCCCGCCTATTTCCTGGCAAATGCCGCGATGTTCGCCGTCTTCCAAGGTATGCAGCAGATCCTGCTTCCCAGCCAGATCGCCTCCATCGACCCGGAGGGCAAAGTGCTCGGATTCGGTCTGCTCTCATCCATAGGCGCGCTCGCCGCTGCGGTCGGCAACCCGCTGTTCGGATCCCTCTCGGACCGGACGCGCAGCCGCTTCGGGCGCCGCACGCCCTGGCTGATAGCCAGTTCCGCCCTCGCGCTGCTACTCCTTCTGGTGCTGGCGCGCATGACCGCGATGTTCTGGCTCGCGGCGTCATACATCCTGGTGATGCTGGTAATGAGCGCCTACCAGGCTGTCATCATGGCAGTGATGCCGGATCGAGTGCCGGAGCGCCGCCGGGGCCTAGCGTCGGCTGTGCTCGGCATCGCGTCCTCGCTCGGGACAATTCTGGCGATCAACCTGACGGCCGGGTTCGTGGAGCGACCCTGGGTCGGATACCTCGTGGTGGGCGCGCTCTTGGTGGTCGCAGCCTGGGTGCTGTCCGTGTTCGCCCCAGATCCCACTCGGCACTCCCCTCCGGCCGCGAGCGCGCCGGCCGCCAAGAGCTTCCGCGAGCGGATGGAGTTCTTCTCGGCTCTCGCGGACCACGACTACGCCTGGATGTTCTGGACGCGAGCATTGCTCATGGTCGGCTCGTGGACGGTGATGACATTCCAGATGTACATCCTCCAGGACTATATCGGCGAGCAGAACCTCCCCGGCGGCGGTCTGGCGCGGGCAGTCGCGCTGCTGGGCACCGCTCAGTTGATCGCAATGCTCGCCTCGATGGCCGTGGTCGGGCCGTTGTCGGACAAGTTCCGGCGCCGCAAGCCCTTCGTGTTGATAGCAGCGGCCGGCTACGGACTCGCCGCCCTCATCCCGGTGTTCGCGCCGACCTGGACCGGGATGGTTACCTACGTCGCGGTGGGTGGCGTGTTCTTCGGCTCGTTCAACGCTGTTGACGGCGCGCTCGGGACCCTCGTCTTGCCCGACAAGGAGCACCAAGCAAGAGACCTGGGCCTGTTGACCGTCGCCAGCACGGGGCCGCAGATCGCCGGACCATTCGTCGCTGCGGCGATCATCACGTTGACAGGCACCTACGCTGCGATCTTTGTGGTCGGAGCCGTATGCGCGGTGTTGGCGGGAATCGGCGTCATGAAGATCCGCAAGGTCAAGTAGGAGAGCGCCAATGCCCAACTACATGGACATCAGGACCCGATCCGGAACCCTCCGGGGCATTGACGACGGTCGCGTCGTGACGCTGCTCGGTGTGCCTTACGGCGAGGACACTTCCGGCACCAACCGCTTCGCGCCGCCGGTTCCGACGCGCCCCTGGCAGGGTATCCGCGAGGCTCTGGCTTACGGCCCCCCGGCCCCGCAAATCGACACCCGCCTCACGTCGTCCGGCGCGATGCCTCAGCTCTTGCGCCTGCTCTACCCCCGGGACGGCTCACCGCTCGAGGGAATGGCTGTCAGCGAGGATTGCCTACGAGCAAACATCTGGGCGCCATCCCCGTCCCGCGCGGGTCCGCACCCAGTCCTAGTCTGGCTCCACGGCGGCGCTTACACCCACGGCTCCGGCAATGAAATGGTCTTCAACGGAGACATCATGGCCGCCCGCGAGGACATCGTCGTCGTGACAGTCAGTCACCGGATCGGGTTGGCCGGATTCCTGGATCTGCGCGGCGCCGAATGGGGGCTCGCCGGATCGGCCAACGCGGGAATGCTCGACGTGGTAGAGGCCCTGCGGTGGGTCCGGGACAACATTCATTTGGTGGGCGGGGACCCCGATCGCGTCACGATCGCTGGTCAGTCCGGGGGCGGCGGCAAGGTCACATCGCTGCTGGCGATGCCGCGAGCGCGCGACCTGTTCGCTCGAGCGATCCTGCAGAGCGGCGCGGTCCGCCGAGTCAACCAGCCCGAGACTAGCGCCACGATCCGAGAGGCGGCGCTCAGCCACATGGGCACCCGCGACCTGGACCAACTCCGAACGTTGCCCTTGGAACGCTTGCTCGCGGCCCAGCGAGAGGTCATGGCCCACGCGGCGGACCTGCTCGGGAACTTGGATCAATATAGCCTGGCGATGGCTATAGGACCCGTGTTGGACGACGCCGACCTACCGCGCCACCCGTTCGACCCCGAGGCCCCGGAGGATCTGGATCGCAAACAGATGATTGTCGGTTGGACCACACACGAGGCCGGGTTCATGCTGGCCGAACTGCCAGAATACGGGCCTCGTCTGACCCGCGAGGACGTGGTGAGGTTCCTGGAGCGCGATCAGCCGGGTGCTGGCACTCGGCTTTACGACGACTTCGCCAATTCCTACCCCGACGAGGCACCACACCTCCGTTTGGCTCGGATCTTGAGCGTGGGCTCGAAGACCGGAGCGCTGGAAATAGCAGAGTTGGCGAACCGGCGCGCGGGCCGGGTCTGGGCCTACGAGTTCGCGCAAAGGACCGATGCCCTCGGGGGCCTGACCGGGCCGTGCCACAGCCTCGACCTCGCTTACCCCTTTGGCACCGTTGAGCGGGTCCCCCTCACGGGTTCGGATCCCGCGCGTCTGGCCACGTCGGCCGAGATGATGCACGCTTGGGTGAGTTTCGCGGCGACCGGCCAGCCGGAAGTGCCCGGCGGCTGGCCCCGCTGGGAGCATGCGCAGTCACCGATCCACGCTTTTGGCCACTAGTGAATGCCACCGCTGGCCTGACCACCGTCCCGGAGTTGGGG
>JAITLE010000223.1 GCA_031278075.1 Bifidobacteriaceae bacterium
CATCCACCCAGCAGATCGGCCCGCCCGGCCGAATAGACGGCGCCGATCTCACCGAGAGCGGCGGCCGGCGTCTTCGAGCCGTTCGCGATCGACTGCCCGAAGCCGACCAAGGTGTCGTAGAACCCCGCCACCGGCCAGTCCGGGTAGTACGCCAGCCCGTCGGCGGCGTTCAACGCGTCCCAGTTCTGTTGGAGCACCTTGGTCGCCTCGTCGGTGATGACCGAGGCGTCGCCCGCCACCGGCAGGCCGCCCAGCTCAGCCATCACGTTTTGAGCCTCGATGCCAAGAGCCACGTCGATGAACTCAGCGGCCAGGTCGGCGTTCTTCGCCTTGGAGGGGACCACCAGCAGGTTCCCGCTGGAGCCCGGAGAGAAGCTCGAGCCCGGGAACAAGAACTGTCCGAGCTTGAACGGCGTCTCGGTGTTCAACCGGCCGAACCACCAAGAGCCGGAGAACATCATGGGATAAGTGCCCGCGATGAACGCCGTCCCCATGTCCTCCGCCGTCAACCCGGACGCGTCCGAGGAGACATAGCCCTTCGCGACCCAGTCCGCCAGCTTCTCGGTCCCCGCGAGCATCGGCCCGGCGGTGAAGTCGACATCGCCGTCGAACAGCTGATAGCTGTCGATGAAGGCGCGGTCGGCCTCGGCCAGGACCAACTCGTACCACAACTGCATCAGCGGATACTCGGCGCCCGCCTCGGCGAGCGGAGTGATCCCCGCCTGGAGGAACGCGTCCATCGCCGCCTCGAGCTCCGCCAGCGTGGTCGGCACGGCGATCGAATTCGCCTCGAACATGTCCTGGTTGTAGTAGACCGTGACATATTCGCCGTAGGTCGGCGCGCCATACCAGTTGCCGGAGCCCATGAGCCCGTTCTCGTCATAGCGCGCGGTCGTCTGGAGCGACGCCGAAAGCTTGGTGTCCCAGCCGAACTCGGCCGCCTTCGCGGTCAAGTCCGTCAACAACCCCTGAGCGGCCAATTGCCCAGCCGTCCCGTTGCCCTTGTTGTACTCCATGATGTCGGGCACGTCGCTGCCCGTCAGGACGATCTTCGCGTTCTTTTGGAGCTGCTCGAAGGTCTGTTTCTCGACCTTGATCGTCACCCCCTGATGGGTTTTCTCGAACTCTTCGATCGCCTTGTTCCAGGATTGCGTCATGGCGGCCTCGTCTGACTCATAGTGCCAGAACACCAAGGTCGTCTCGGCGCCGCCGGTGGCGGAGGGATCTCCGCCCGGCGAGTCGCCGTTCGAGCCGCAGCCGGCCACAGCCAGCGCTCCTGTCACGACCAAGGCGGTCGCGAGCTTCGGGAACCGAGCCTTCGATTTCATGTTGTCATTTCCTTCCTGAAGACCATTCGTGATCCGCGATTTGTGTGGGTGAAGGATTCTGGGAGGTGATTCGGGGCTGTTCAGGAGATCACCCGCCGACTGCGGATGACCACGCCCGCCACGATCAAGCCCAGCGCGATCAGGCACATCGGCAACAGCGGGCCGGAGCCGGTGACCGGCAACGGCGAGGCGCCGCCCGGTGTGGTGGCGCCACCGCTCGGCGCCGCGCCAGAAGGCTCCTCAGAGGGCGCCCCAGTCGGCTCCTCGGTCGGCGCCTCAGTCGGCTCCTCAGTCGGCGGCGAATCCACAGGCAGGACCTCGACATCGAATCCGACAGTGACCGTCTGCCCGGCATCGTCGGTCCAAGTGACGTCGAAGCTGTAGTCGCCGGCCGCCGCGGTCCCCGCGTCGAAGGTGACCACACCCGCGGTGGTCGCCGTCACGCTGGCCCCCGCGGGGACGCCGGCCCCGACGACAGCCGTGACGGCCTCGCCGGTCAGCTCCGCGTCGAAGGTCGTGCTCCCGCCGCTCGCGACGCTCCCCGCCCCGCCGCTCGCCTGCGGCACGGCCAACACCGTGACCGTGTGGGTGACCGTCACCGACTGCCCCAGGTTGTCGTAGAACGTCACCGGGATCGAGTAGGTCCCCGGCCCGCTCGCCTCGAACGTGACCGTGCCGTCCGACCTGAGGACGGCATCAGCCGTCGCCGCGTCCCCGTCACTGGAGGTGACCGTGCCGAGCGCAGTCGCCTCCAAATCCAACGAAGCGGTCGCGACGTCCGGGTCGGCGGCGGGCACGGCATCGAGCACCGCCTGTTTGACCGTGCCGTTGCCGTCCGATTCGCCGATCGACGCGGTGGCAGCCGTCGCAGTGGGCGGCACCTGGGTCACGCTCTGGATGGCGAACCAGTTGACGCCCAAGTCGAGCCAGCCGGCCACGGCCCCGTAGGTCGAGGAGATGTCCGTGTTGGGGATCTCCGCCGAGACGTCGAAGACGAAGTAGATGTCGTGCGTGCCCGAGACGGGCGCCAGCGAGATGGTCTGTGTCTCCCACGCGTAGACCACATTCAGGTAGTCCTGAGGCTCGGTCAGGTCGCGGTCGCCCGTGACCGTCAACTCGCCCAGTTTGACCCCGTTCACCGGGTCGTCCGCCATGACCGTGATCGTGGCCGGCTCGGTGGAGACCTTGACGTAGCGCAGCACCATGTCGAGCTGATCCGCTGTGCCGAGGTCGATGTTGCGGTACACCGCCCAGTCGCCGTCGCGCACGCGGTTGAGTTGGAGCGTCACGTCGTCGCCGTGGACGTTGTCCGCGCGGAGGTTCGAGGCGACGCCGCCCACGTTGCCCTGCGCGTCGAACACCTCGGCCTCGATCCGCACCGGATAGGCAGTCTTGGTCTCTTGGCCCTGGATGACGATCTTCGACGTCCAGGAGAGCCCGTTGGCAGTGGTCGCCGTCACGTAGACCTCGCCGTCGCCGACGCCGGTGGCGCGCAAGGTGGCGTTCCAGGCCCGCATGTTGTTGCCGCTGGTTTGGCCCTCGATGAAGCCGGCGCCCTCGCTGCCCGGCACGATCTCGGCCAGGTCGGTCGCATTGCCGGCCTGGTCCGTCACCGTGTAGGTGACCGGCCGCGCCGCGGTGGTGGGCGCCGGGTACGTCTGGGCGCTCAGCCACAGCGTGCCCTGGTGCTGCCAGATCGAGCCGAACGCCGTGAACTGGTTCGGACCCCACGTGATGTCGCCGGGCCTGGAGTCCCAGCCGCTGCGGATGATCACAGCCTCGGGGTTCGTGCCCGCCGCCACCGTCTGGTTGAGCAGTTCGACGTCCAGGTAGGACGATGCCGTGCCCGCCGCCGTCGGGTATCGCGCCACCACGCGGACAGTTCCGTCGCCCGTCCCGGCAGCTGTCAGCTGGCCGCTGGCGCTCACCGTGGCGAGAGTTGTCGCCGCGCCCGAGGTGTCGGTGACCGACCAGGTGACCGGGCCGGTGACGACCTTGGGGGCCGCGGTCGCGGCTTCCACCACGAGGCTGCCGGAGCGCTGTTCGATCCTGGCCGGCGTCGCGACCCGCGCCCGGGTGAGGGATGTGGCGACGTTCGAGTTGTAGTGGTAGGCGGCCACCGAGATGTCGGCGTCCTGGGCGCCCGCCGAGGCGCCGAGCTTCAGCCAGGACACGGAGATGTTCGCGGTCGGCGAGACCAGATACAGATCGGCCGTGCCTGTGGCGCCGGTGAGGCTCGCGCCAACGCTGACATACGTCTGGGCGTGTCCCGTCGGCGACACGGTGACCGTGCCGACCTGGGTCCCGCCCGCGGCGGCGTCGGGGGCGGCGCGCCACACCTCGATCAACGCGGCGTCGGGGTTCGGGTTCGACGCCCGGAGCGAGATCGCCACCGAGCTGGAGCCGAGGGCCACCCGACCGTATTGGACCCAGCCTCCAGCCTTGCGGAAGTTGATGCCGTAGGAGTTGTCCTCATGCACTGAGACCGGGATGACGTCCGCCCTGAGCCCGGTCGAGGTGACATCAGTGAACGAATAGTCGTCGAACAGCTCCGCTGAGGTGACGGTCGAGAGGTTCCGGGCCGGCAGGGCGGCGCCGGTGACGGTCAGCTTCGCGGACGCGAGCTGGTCGGCGGCGGCCGAGGAGCGGCCCGCGGAGATCGTGTACGAGCCGGGCTCTAGCACATAGCCGCCGCTCTCCACATCCCAGACCGCGAAGCTGTCCAGCGCCACATCGAAGGTCAGCGTCTTGGTCTCATTCGGGACCAGGTTGACCCGCTCGAAGCCGACCAGACGGCGGATCGGGTATTCGATCCTCGACGCGGCGGCGCCATCGTATGAGGCGTAGACCTGGACCACCTCGTCGCTGGCCACAGTGCCGGTGTTCTTGACGACGGCGGTCACCTTGACCGTGCCCGTCGACACGTTCGGATTGGCGAGCGAGGCCGGCGCGACCGCGACGCTCTGGTAAGCGAACGTGGTGTAGGTCAGGCCGTAGCCGAACGGATAAATCGGGGAACCGTCGTAATACTGGTAGGTGCGGTCGCCCTTGATGATGTCGTAATCGGAGATCGTCGGGAGGACGCCGACGCCGGGATACCAGGTCTGGTTGAGCCGGCCCGCCGGCGCGTAGTCGCCGAACAGCACGTCCGCCACCGCGTCGCCGAGCTCCTGGCCGGCGTGCGAGGTGTAGACGATGCCCTTGACGTTCGGGTTGGCGACGACATCGGAGATGTCGAACGGATAGGAGCCGACGATCACGACGACAGTGTTCGGATTGACCGCGGACACGGCGTTGATCAGAGCTTCTTGCTCCGGCGGCAGCTTGATGTCCGGCGCGGTGGTCTGCCTGTCGTAGGTCTCCCGCGAGGTCATGTGCGGCTGGTCGCCCACCGCGACGACAGCGACGTCTGCGCCGGTGGCCTTGGCGACGGCATCGGCCTGGCCGTCAACCACGGTGACCATCTCGAAGCTGCGGTTAGCGCTGTTGTTGTTGCCGTTGTGGACGACGTTGTAGGGCGAGCTCGAACTCACATACACGTTGGCTGCGGCCGTGGCGGCCGCCACACCCGTGCCCTTGACGAACCGCAACGAGACGACGTCGCCGGACGCCTGGACGATCCCCAGGTTCTGGTCGGTGGACCACTGTTGCGACGCGCGGTTGACACCTTCGTAGCCGGGCGGATCCGCGTTCGCGACGAGCGTGTTGCCTGAGCCGCGGGCGGCCAAGTAGCGGTCTGTGTCGACCGACCGGAGCAGCATGTTGTTGTAGCCGTAGTCGTAGAGCTGGAACTGGGCTTTCGGATCGGCCGCGGACGTCCCAGTGCCGGTCAGCGGGCTCGACGCGGTGGCGCCGGTGACGAGGAACTTGCCGTCCACGTCCGCGCTGCCGCCGGTCACCTGCAAGGCGATGGTGTCGACGCCGCGGCTGAACGCCAGCGTGCCGCCGCCGGTCAGCTTGGCGGCCATCGAGTCCTTGATGTAGGTGGTGTAGGGGTAGGTGCCGGCGTAGAAGTCGGTCGAGTTCTCATCCCCGAGCGGGCCCACCAGGGCCAGGTCGGCGGATTTGGCGAGGGGCAGGATGCCGGCCTCGTTCTTGAGGAGGACCACCTGCTCCTGGGCGGCTTGGGCCGCGACCGCACGGCTGGCTGCGGTGTCCAGGGCGTTCTCCTTGTTCAGCGCCTTGTACGGGTTGGCGTCCGGGTCGGGATCCAGGTCGCCAGCCTTGAGCCGGACCAGGAGGATGCCGTAGATGGCGGCGTCGATGTCCGCTTCGGTGATCATGCCGCGGGCCAGCGCCTCATAGAACTCGCGGCGGGTCTCTGGGGTGTTGGTGTCGCTCGAAGTCATCACGGCGATGCCGTTGAGCAGCGAATCCGCCATGGATGCGGCTTGACCGATCGCGGAGTTGGGATAGTAGGCGTTGGAGCCAGAGAGGTTCGAGGGCGAGGCCGCGTCGGTCACGGCGAAGAACGAGCCCTTCGTGCCGCCTTCGATCCACTGGTCGTACATGACCGAGGAGATCTCCGGCAGCGTCATGGTCGGTTTGCCGTTGATCAGGTTGTACGCGGTCATGATGCCGTTCGCGGTCCCGGCCTCGATGGCGGGGCTGAACGCCTGGTAGTAATACTCGTATAGGTTGCGCTGGCTGGCGTTCGCCGAATAAGCGGCGCGGCTGGCCTCCTGGCCGTAGGCCGCGAAGTGCTTCAATGTGGGAATCGCCTGGTAATAGCCGTCCTCGCCACCTTGGATGCCGGCCGCCATCTCGGTGGACATGACGCCGGCTAGGTAGGCGTCCTCGCCCATCGACTCGGAGGCCCGGCCGGCCCGCGGGTCACGGGCCAGATCCACCACCGGCGCCCAGATGTCGATTCCGTTGAAGCGCGCGTCAACCGAGTTGTAGGCCCTCGCCTCGGAGCCCACCACGTCGCCGATCTGCTCGGCGAGTTCGGGGTTCCAGGTCATCGCGATGCCTGTGTTCTGCGGGAAGACTGTGGCGTAGCCCAGCCACGACAGGCCGTGGAGGCCTTCCGTGCCGGTGCGGAATTGCGGGACGCCCAAGCGGATGATGGCGCCGCTGAACTGGTGGAGCAGCGCCACCTTCTCATCGAGCGTGAGACGCGAGATCAGGTCTTCGACCCGAGCGTCGTCGCTCAGGGATGTGTCTTGGAACGGGTAGGCGACGCCGTTCACACCGGTGGAGGAGGGGCCTGGCACGGCGACCGCCGAGCCCTGCCCCCCTAAGAATCCTGTGGCCGCGACGGCCGCGACGGCCAATAGGGCCGCGCCCTTCTTCTTGTAGCTATGTGAACGTCCGGAGTCGTTCATGCTGGTTGATCCCTTCGGTCGAGGCTAAGTCCTGTGAGCAGGCCAATTGCCGGTTGGGTTGCGTGAGCCCGGTGCGCCGCATTGCGCCGAACAGCGAGTCGAAGCGCTTCCGGAGTCGAAGCGCTTCACATGCTGTCACGGCCGTGGCGTCGGCGTCAATGGGTAGAACTGCCCAAAGGGCTGGATTCAGGGTTCGGCTACCCGCCTGAGCAGGCCTTCACCCGCCCAGGCGGCCTACGTCAGGCCACGCGGGCGGGGCCCAAGCTGGCGCCTAGGACCAGGCGGCACGGCAACAAGGCCTGGACGGGCTCGCGGGGATCGTCCGGCGGCGCTTGGAGAGACTCGATGAGCAGGCGGACGGCCAGGCCGCCGAGCTCCGCCGCCGGCGGCTCAAGAGTCGTCAGCCGCGGCTGGAACATCTCGGTCACCCGCGCGGATGAGGCGACCGCGATGATCGAGTAATCCTCCGGCACGCCGGCGCCGATCTCAGTGATGGCGCGGAGCACACCAGCGGCCGCCCGGTCATTCATCACGGCGACTGCGGTCAGGTCCGGAGCCTCGCGCAACAGGTCGCGGAACTCCAACAAGCCCGAATCCGGGCCATCGCCGCACAACCGCTCCTTATAGCGGACCCCGAATTCCGCCGCCGCCGCTCTGAAACCCTGCTCCGCTCGGACCGTCGGTCCGTAGGCGCTGGAGAGGGTCGACGGCGAATGGTTGAGGAACGCGATCGACTGGTGCCCGAGCTCATACAGGTGCTGGACGGCATCGTGCGCTGTGCGATCGAAGTCGATATCCGCGCAATTGCGGCCGGCGGAGTCCCGGGGACGGCCGATCATGGAGAACGGGATGCCGGCCTCTTCGAGGATGCTGACCCTCTCGTCGTCGAGATGGACCTCCATGATCACCGCGCCGTCCACCAGGCGGCTCCCGGCGAGGGCCTCCGCCTGGCGCAGACTGCTCATATCGTTCAGGGAGAGCAGGAGCTGATAGCCGAGCGCCTCGGCGGCTTGGGTCGCGCCGGTGACGAACTCCATCTCGGTGAAACCGATGCCGCGCTCCGGATTGCGCAGCAGCAGGGTCACGATGTTCGACCGTTTGCTCGCGAGGCCTCTGGCCAGGGAGTTTGGCGCGTAACCCAGCTCTTCGACGGCGCGCATGATGCGCCGCCGGGTCGCCGCGGCGACGGGACGCCGCCCGCTCAGGGCGTACGAGACGGTGGCCAAGGCGACATTCGCCCGGTTGGCCACGTCGACCATCCTCGGCTTTGCCATAGGCCGGTCCTCTCAAGAAGGCGATCTGCGGAAGCATCGGACGCGAGGCGGGGCGCCCGGCCGCATCCCGGGAAGACCGTCTCCCGCCCCGCAGGATTCTACTAGCGCTGCTCGCGCGCCGCCCGCCAAATCACCCGCGGCGGTGGGTGATCGTTTGGACGATTCGGGCTTCGCCGCGGCGCCGGCGGGCCTACCCCCTGGGCTACGGCGGGCGCCCCAGGGGCGACGGCAGGCGCGCCAGGGGCGACGGCAGGCGCGGCAGGGGCGACGACCCTGCCCCGGGTCGCCCTGGTCCGGGTTGGCGTCACCATTCCTACCCTTCTCCCGCCGCGAGCGAGAAGTGTAGAGTTCCGCGTTCCCCGGCGTGGCGCCCGTGTTGACCCAGAACGGCCCTGGGGCATGTTTCCGCAGGTCAGAGGCTTGCGCTGGGTCTGGGC
>JAITLE010000087.1 GCA_031278075.1 Bifidobacteriaceae bacterium
TGTGTGGCTGGTCCGCGAGTCCGGTGGCGTGGTGGCTGTGTGGCTGGTCCGCGAGTCCGGTGGCGTGGTGGCAGTGTGGCTGGTCCGCGAGTCGGGCGGCGTGGTGGCGGTGTGGCTGGTCCACGAGTCGGGCGGCGTGGTCGTTGTGTGGCTGGTCCGCGAGTGCGGTGGCGTGGTCGTCGAGGTCTGAGCGTGTGGGCTGTGCGCACGGCGACGCCTAGCTGGCGTTGCTGGTCGAGGCCGCGGACGAGCGGCTGATGCCTTGGCCGGGGCGTGTTGGGTCTGGGGCCGTTGCCGTGTGCGGGGGCGTTGGCGGGGGATGTGGCGGTGTGGGCGGGCCGGGTTGGTGGGGTGTTGTTCGAGGCCCGGGCGGCGCGGGGACGGCTGTTGTCGGGGGTTGGCGGCGCGCGAGGCGTGGGAGACGCTCGACGCCATCGCCGTAAGCGGGTGCTAAAGCAAGTGGCAGGAGTTAGGCGGGCGCAGGCTCAGGAGTCGAAACCCAACCCCGCCGCGTCGAGCGCTTTGAGCAGGAGGCCGCGCCGGCCACCGCTGTGGTCGGCGCGGTCCAGCGCGCGTCGGGTCGCGCCGATCCCGATCGAGGCCAGCGGCTCCGGCGGGAACGGCAGCGGCGCGCGTCGGGTCATCGCCAGCTCGGTCAGTTCGGTGGACGCGCCGTCCAACAGGTCCAACATGACTCGCGCCGCGAACCGTGAAGCCCCGACGCCGAGCCCGGTGAAGCCCGCGGCGTAGACCGCCCGGCCGCCCCAGCCGGCGCCGAAGAACTGGCTGAACCGGGTGCAAGTGTCGATGGCGCCCGCCCAGCGGTGTGTGAAACGGAGCCCATCGAGGTCCGGGAAAGTTGTGAAGAAGTGCGACGCGAGCATCGCGTGCACACCCGGCGCGTCTTCGTGGGCCGCCGACATCCGTCCGCCGAAGTGATAGGCGGCATCCCAGCCGCCCCACAGGATCCGGTTGTCGCGCGTCAGCCGGTAGTAGTGGAACTGGTTCGCCATGTCCGCGACGCCCTGTCTGCCCTGCCAACCGACACTGGCGAGTTGCGCGGCGCTGAGCGGCTCGGTCATCAGCGCGTAGTCATAGACCGGGACGGTGTGCCAGCGGTAACGCCGCAGCAGCGGCGGGAACGCGTTGGTCGCGAGCGCCACGCGCTCCGCTCGCACCACCGCTTGCTCTGTCACGAGCCGCAGCCCCCCAGGCCCACTGCAGCCATCGTGGCGGTCTCCGCGCACGATCCCGTCCACCCGCGTGTGCTCAAAAACCTCCACACCGCTCTCCCGCGCCGCCCGGGCCAAGCCAAGCGCGAGCTTGGCGGGGTGGACCAGGGCGCAGCTGTCCTGGTCCCACACGCCGGCGAGGTAGGTGGGCGAGTTGACGAGCGCGCGCACCGCGGCCGCGCCCAGCACGCCGGGGGCGGATCGCGCCTCGGCGCGGTCGGCGCGGTCGGCGCGGTCGGCGCGGGCGGCGCCACCGGCGCCACCGGCGCCACCGGCTTGGTCTGGCCGCGCGCCGCAGATCGCCTCTAGCTGCGCCACTTGGTACGGCTCCACGGCCACGCTGAGCGATCCGGTCCGCTCCCAGTCGCAGTCGATCCCAAGGCCGCTGAGCTGGGCCTCCATCTGGTCCAGGTTCTCTTGGCCGAGGCGCTCCAGCGTCTCGTACTCGTCAGGCCAGCGGGAACGCCCATTCTCCTCGCCGTGGGTCAGGCTCGCCTCGACGAAGCCGCCGTTCCGGCCCGATGCGGCCCAGCCGCAGGTGCGGCCCTCCAACACCGCGACCCTGAGAGCCGGGTCGCGCAGCTTCGCGAGCAGGGCCGTCCACAAGCCGGTGTAGCCGCCGCCCACCACGACCAGGTCGAAGACCGCTCGCCCCTGGAGCGGCCGGCGGGCGGGCGAGGCCAAGGCGGCGGCGTCCTCCAGCCAATAAGGCGCGAGCCGGGCGCCCGCCAGGGCGGTCCGGATGCGCTCGGGTGGCCAAACCGCGTCGAAAACAATGCGCGACAACGGGTCACCAGCTTTCGCGGACGGCATCGTCCAACACTTCGCGCAGAATAGCTATTCCGCGGCTCGCCAATTCCGCCGAGATGACGCACGGCGGCGTGACGTGCAGCCTATTTTGGACACCCGCGATAAGCAACCCGCGCTCACGGCAGGCGGCGACGATTCTCCCGACTGCGCCAGGTTTGACGGGAGCGCGGGTCGCGGCGTCTTGGACCAGCTCGACAGCCCAGAAGCAGCCGATGCCGCGCACCTCGCCGACCAGCGGATTCGCCTCGGCGATGGCTGCGAGTCCCGGACTGAACGTTTCCGCGCCGACACGCGCGGCGTTCCCGATCACGTCTTCTGCTTCCATGGCGCCGATGTTCGCCACTATCGCGGCCATCGCCAGCGGATGCCCCGAATAGGTGAGCCCACCTGGGAAAACGCGATGGTCGAAGCCGCTGGCGACGGCCTCGCTGAGCGCGACCCCGCCCGCTGGGACGTAGCCCGAATTGACGCCTTTCGCGAATGTCACCAGATCGGGCGTGACGCCGTAGTGGTCCAGGGCGAGCCATGCGCCGCTGCGCGCGAAACCAGCCATGACCTCGTCGAGAATCAAGACGATGCCGTGTTCGTCAGCGATTTCGCGGAGTCTGGGCAGATAGCCGGGCGGGGGCGGGAGTATGCCGTTTGTGCCGGGGATCGTCTCGAATAGGAAGCCGGCGATGGTTGAGGGCCCTTCCTCCTCGACGACGCGCCTAAGATGGCGGGCGGCGCGCTGGGCCTCTTCCTCGGGCGTCTCCGCCCAGTATTCGCTGCGGTACAAATATGGCCCGAAGACGTGCAAATGGCCGCGGGCGTACTCGTTCTCGACGCGCCGCCAATCGCCCGTCGCCGTGATCGCGGCGGCGGTGTTGCCGTGATATGAGCGATAAAACGAGATGATTTTGTCTCGCTTGGTGTGCAGGCGGGCCAGCCGGATGGCGTTTTCCACCGCGTCCGCGCCCGCGTTGGTGAAGAAGATCTTGTTGAAGCCCTGTGGCATGTGTCTCAGGATGGCCGCGGCGGCCTCGGCACGCGCCTCGTTCGCGGTGGCGGGGCTGATGGTGGCGAGGCGGGCAGCCTGCTGCGCGATCGCCTCGACCACGGCGGGGTGGCCATAACCGATATTCGCGTTGATCAGTTGGGAGGTGAAATCGATCCACCGGTTTCCGGCGTGGTCCCAGAGTTCGGCGCCGCGACCGCCTGCCACGTGGAGGCGCGGCCGCGAGGCCTGGGCGGCCCAACAGCCGAAGACCATCGCGTGGTCGCGGTCGATGATCGAAGAGTCGAGGGCGGCGCCCGCGAGCGGCTCGGATGGGTTCATGCTGGGGATCTCCTGGTTGCTGTGCCGGGGGTGCGGAAATAGGGCGTTGGCGGGCGGCCCTCGCGCGGCGTTGTCGGCGCACGATGCCGTCCTATCTCCAGTGTGCACCCGCCGAGTTTCGCCGGGGTTACCGGAGCCGCTGGCCGCCGGCTCGCCGCCCACTCGGACGGCGACGCGCACGCCCATCGCTGGCGCCCCAGGGCCAACCCGGTCACACCAGCCACAGGCCACGCGCCGCCCGGGGCCCGCGGCGGTGGTGTGGGCCGATAACGTAGAGGCTGTTATGACCGGTGACATCGCGATGATCGGGCTCGGCGTCTTGTTGACGCTTGGGACGGCGGTGTTCGTCGCGGCTGAGTTCTCGCTGGTGGCGGTTGACTTGGCGGTGTTGGACGCCGCACCGAAGCCGGAACGGCTCGGCCCGCTGCGCCGCGCCCTCGCATCCACATCCCTCTACCTTTCGGCATCCCAGGTCGGGATCACCATCACCACGATCGGACTGGGCTACACCGCTCAGCCGGCCGCGACCAGGCTGTTCGGCCAAGCGATCGGCCAAGGCCGCCTCAGCCAGGCGGCCGGGACGGCGTTGGCCGCCGCCTTGGCGCTGATCGCCGTCAACACCCTGTCGATGCTGGTCGGGGAACTGATCCCGAAGAACCTCGCCATGGCCGAGCCGCTCAGGGTGGCGCGCCGCGCCGTCCCACCGCTGCTCGGCTTCACCAAGGCGATGCGGCCCGTGATCTGGGCCCTGCACGGATCGTCGACCGGTCTGCTCAAAGCGATGCGGGTCAAACCCGTCGAAGAGGTGTCCTCGGCCCGGTCCGCGGCGGAGCTGGGCTCGGTGGTGCGCCACTCCGCGGCGGAAGGCGTCCTCGACGAGGACCTAGCCGACCGCCTCACCCGGACCCTCGCCCTGACCCAGCTGAAGGCGGTGGACGCGATGACCGACAGGACGCAGATGGCGGTCCTCCCCAGGTCCGCGACGGCCGCGGATGTGGTCGAGATGGTTCGCGCCACCGGCCACTCCCGACTCCCTGTGATCGACGGCTCCCGTGACAATGTGATCGGAGTGGTGGCGCTGCGCAAGGCGATCGCCGTTCCCCACGAGCGCCGCGCCCGCGTCGGCGTGACCGGTCTGATGACCCCGATCATCGAGGTCCCGGAGACCGCTGAGCTAGGCCCGGTCCTGGTCCAGCTCAGAGACGCCGGAGCCCAAATGGCGATCGTGGTCGACGAATATGGCGGCACGTCCGGTGTGATCACCGTGGAGGACGTGGTCGAGGAGATCGTCGGCGACGTCCGGGACGAGAACGACCCGACGCGGCCAGCGACACGTCGGCTCGCGGACGGCTCCTGGCGTGTGTCCGCCCAACTGCGACCTGACGAGCTGGCGGCGACGGTCGGCATCGTGCTGCCGGAAAGCCCCGCCTATGAGACGCTCGGCGGGCTGGCGATGGCGCGTCTCGGCCGCGTGCCCCGCCCCGGTGACGTGGTGGACGTCGACGGCGTGACGCTGCGTGTGGATGCGATGGTCGGCCGCCGCGCCACCGCGCTGCGCGTCTGGCCGAGGGGGGAAACCTCGTGATGTGGCTGGTGGCGGCCGCTCTGCTGGTGGCCAACGCGTTCTTCGTGGGCGCGGAGTTCGCGATCATGTCGGTGCGCCGTTCGCAGGTGGAGCCCCGCGCGGCGGCCGGGTCGCGGCCCGCGCGGTTGGTCGTCTACGCGCTCGAACACATGCCGTCGATGCTCGCGACGCTGCAGCTGGGCGTGACGGTGGCGTCCACGTCGTTGGGGGCCGTGGCGGAGAGCGCGCTCGCGCACGCGCTGACGGCGCCGATCCAGGCTGTGGGGCTCGGCCAGGCGACGGCGCACGGCATCGCCGCGGCGTTCGCCCTGGTGGCGGTGGTCTATCTGCATGTCGTGCTCGGCGAGATGGTCCCGAAGAACCTCGCTTTGGCCGCGCCGGAGCGTGCCGCGCTCATCCTCACGCCGATCCTCGTGGTGCTCGCGTGGCTGCTCGCGCCGCTCGTCGCGGGGTTGCGCGGCATCGCGTACCTGGCGCTCAAAGCCCTCCGCGTCACGCCGAAAGCAGAGGTCGCGTCGGCTTTCACAGCGGTCGAGCTGGCCGCGATCGTGCATCACTCGACGGAGGTGGGGGTGTTGCCCGATGCCGACGGGCTGATTTCCGGGTCCCTCGAGTTTTCGACCAAGACCGCAGGCGACGTCATGGTGGCGGACGCGGACCTCGTGACGGTTCCGCCGGATGTGACGCCCGGCGAACTGGAGGCCAGGGTCGCGAAGACGGGCTTTTCGCGCTTCCCGATCCGGGACGAGGCCGGCGCGTTGACCGGCTACCTTCACATCCAGGACGTGTTGGACTTGACCGGTGAGGAACGCCGCGGTTCGCCGGTGCCGCCCGGCCGGGTGCGGCCCATGGTGCGAGCCGAAGCGCGTGACGAGGTGGAAGACGTCCTGGCCACGATGCAACTGACCCGGTCCCATTTGGTGCTGGTGCCTGGCGGGGTGGTGTTCATGGAGGACGTGCTAGAAGAGCTGGTCGGCGAGATCAAGGACGCGATGCAACGCGCCTCCTAGCCCCGTTGGGAGGGTGTGGCGGCGGCCTGCGGAATGGTTCCGCCCGTGTCAAGGGAGTTCGGCGGGTCTCCGCCTGGCCATTCTTGTGGAGTGGGTCAGAGCCGGTGCGCCCAGCTCGCTTCCATTGACTCTTCTTCGAGGTCGAGTTCCCGGATGATGCGGCGCATCACGGTTTCGTTGAGGCGGCCCGCGTCGCGTTCGCGGACCACCACCTCGCGTTGCGCGCGCACCATCTGGGTGCGCAACTCGGTGACGCGGGCGGTCAAAGCGGCGGCGCGGCGGCGTAGCTCCTCCGGAGTCAACCCGGCCCCCGGGCCGCCGCTCGGCGCGCCACCCAGCGCCTGGCG
>JAITLE010000080.1 GCA_031278075.1 Bifidobacteriaceae bacterium
GCCCGCCTCTTAGGAAATGGTCCGGGTTACGCCAGCATTGTCGGCTCCGCCGCCCACGCCCCCGTGTTGCATTGGGTGCGTTGCGACGGCGAAATCGACCCGGAAGCCCCGTTGCTGCTCGACATGGGAGTGGAAGCGCGCAGCTTGTACACCGCGGACGTGACGCGCACCTTGCCGCCTTCGGGCACGTTCTCGCCGGCTGCGCGCCAAGTGCATGATCTGGTCGAGAAATCGCACCGCGCCGGCCTCGCGGCCGCCCAAAACGGAGCGCATTACTTGGATTTCCACCACGCCAGCATGGAGGTCATAGCCGAGGGGCTACGCGACTGGGGGATTCTCAAGGTCTCCGTGGCTGAGGCGCTGGCCCCCACCGGTCAACAACACCGCCGGTACATCGTGTGTGGAGTGGGGCACCACCTTGGACTGGACGTCCACGATTGCGCTCGCGCCGAACCGGCCCATTACAACGGCGCCAACTTGGCCCCAGGCATGGTCTTCACCGTCGAGCCGGGTTTGTATTTCCACGCCAACGACCTCACGCTCCCCCCGGAATTACGTGGGCTCGGCGTCCGTATCGAAGACGATGTCTGGATTCGCCCCGACGGCGCCCAAGAAGTGCTTTCCGCCGCCCTGCCGATCGACGCCCCCGGCTTGGAGGAGTGGACCCGGGCCCAGCAAAGCTGACGGCGCGCCCCATGTGGGTCGCGCCGGTGATGGACGCCGCGATCGTCTCGCCGACACCTTCCCTCACGTGGCCGCAGGGGCGGGTGTCAGGATCAGCCCAGGGTCCGAGCCCACCCCCGCCCGCGCGTCGGGCAGAACCTCGGGGCGCGCCACCAGCACCGTCTCGCCGTCGTGGATTGTGCCCGCGAGCAGCGCCTTTGCCAGCTTGTCGCCGAGTTCGCGCTGGATCACCCGCCTCAGTGGCCGAGCCCCGAACGCCGGATCGAAGCCCTCAAGCGCCAGCCAGTCGCGTGCCGCCGGGGTCACTTCGAGCGTCAGCCGACGCGCGGCCAGCCGCTTGTTCAACGACCCGACTTGAAGGTCCACGATCTCGCTGATCTCCTCCAACGACAGGGTCTCGAATATCAGCACGTCGTCGAGCCGGTTCAGGAATTCCGGCTTGAATGCCTCCCGGACCGCACCCATCACGGCTTCGCGCTGCGCCTCCGGCGGCATTGTCAAATCGACCAGGAACCCCGATCCAAGATTAGACGTCAGCACCAGGATCGTGTTCTTGAAATCGACCGTCCGCCCTTGTCCGTCGGTCAGCCGACCATCGTCTAGCACCTGCAGCAGAATGTCGAACACCTCCGGGTGAGCCTTTTCCACCTCGTCCAGCAGGACCACCGAATAGGGCCGCCGCCGCACGGCCTCGGTGAGTTGCCCGCCCTCCTCGTAACCCACATACCCAGGGGGGGCGCCGACAAGCCGCGCCACAGAATGCTTCTCCGAATATTCGGACATGTCGATCCGCACCACCGCGCGTTCGTCGTCGAATAGGAAGTCCGCGAGCGCTTTCGCCAGCTCAGTTTTGCCGACGCCCGTGGGCCCGAGGAACAGGAATGAGCCGGTCGGTCGCCCCGGATCGGAGACTCCGGCACGGGCGCGCCGCACCGCGTCGGCCACGGCGGCGACCGCCGCCTTTTGCCCGATCAGACGTTCGCCGATGACGTCCTCCATTCGCAGCAGTTTCGCGGTCTCCCCTTCGAGCAGCCGCCCCGCCGGGATTCCCGTCCACGACGCGACCACTTCCGCCACCTCGTCTGGCCCCACTTTGTCGGGTACCAACGGCACGTATCCTCTGCGCACGATCCCGGCCGGCCCGGTCCCAGCAGTCCCCGCGGCTCCGGCAGGGCCGCCTGACCCGGCATCCGGCGAGCCGGGGTGTTCTTGCTCGGCGGCGAGCACGGCATCGTCCGCTGACTGTGTGCGTTCGGCCTGCGCCAACGCGGCCTGGACCGGCGGGATCTCGCCGAAGCGGAGACGCGAGGCCTCCGCCAGGTCCCCGCGGTTCTCGGCCTGCTCGGCGGCCGTGGTCAGCTCGTCGAGGCGAGCCCGCAGGTCTCCGACTTTGTTGCGGTCTGTCTTCTCGCGCTCCCACCGGGCGGTCAGCTCAGCCAATTCTTCGCGGCGGTCCGCGAGGTCCGCGCGGAGCTTGGCAAGGCGTTCCTGGGAGGAGTCGTCGAGCTTTTTCTCTTTGCCCTTGACGCTGTCGAGGAGGTATTGCTCCTCCATTTCCAGACGGAACACAGTCCGCTGTAGCTGGTCGATTTCCACGGGATTTGAGGTGAGTTCCATGCGGAGCCGAGACGCGGCCTCATCCATCAAATCAATCGCCTTGTCCGGCAGGCGCCGGCCGCTGATATAGCGGTCGGAAAGCGTCGCCGCGGCGACCAGCGCGGAATCCGAGATGGTGACGTGATGATGGGCCTCATACCGCGGCGCTATACCGCGCAAGACCGCGATCGTGTCCTCGACGGACGGCTCTCCCACGAACACTTGTTGGAATCTGCGCTCCAGGGCGGGGTCTTTCTCGATTCGTTCACGGTATTCGTCGAGGGTGGTGGCGCCGATCATCCTCAGCTCGCCGCGCGCGAGCATCGGTTTCAACATGTTCCCGGCGTCCATCGCGCCCTCGGCCGCCCCTGCTCCGACCACCGTGTGCAGTTCGTCGATGAACGTGACCACATGCCCGTCCGAGTCTTTGATCTCCTGGAGCACCGCCTTGAGACGTTCTTCGAATTCGCCGCGGTATTTCGCCCCCGCGACCAGCGATCCCATGTCCAAGGCGATCAGCTGCTTGCCGCGGAGCGCCTCTGGGACATCACCTTTGACGATTCGTTGCGCGAGGCCCTCCACCACCGCGGTTTTGCCGACGCCCGGTTCGCCGATCAGGACCGGATTGTTTTTGGTGCGCCGCGAGAGGACCTGCACCACGCGGCGGATCTCCTGGTCACGGCCGATCACCGGATCCAATTGGCCGTCTTTGGCGGCCTGGGTCAGGTCGCGGCCGTATTGCCCCAGCGCGTCGAAAGTCCCTTCGGGGTTGGCGCTTTGCACGGTCTGCCCGCCGCGGATCTCTGGGAGGGCTTGTTTTAGGGCCTCCTGAGCCGCGCCGTTGGCTCTGAGAATCTCGCCCGCCTTGCCTTCCAATCCGGCCAACGCGATCAGGAGGATTTCCGCCGAGACGTATGAGTCGCCCAGCTCGTCGCTGATCTTGAGGGCCGCGTCGAGGGCGTTCAACGTTTGGCGCCCCACCTGCGGTTGGGCGGTCGAGCTGCCCGATGCCGACGGCAGCGCCGTCAACGCCCGTCGCGTCTCGGCGCCGATCGCCTGGGTTGCCGCGTGAGCCGCTTCGGCCAGGCGGAGCGCCAACCCGGTCTGGTCGAGCCAGAGCGCGTTCAGGAGGTGCAGCGGCTCGACGGTTGGGTTTCCGGCGGCCGAGGCCTGCTGGATGGCGTCCTGCAGGGCGGCTCTCGACTTCGCGGTCAGCTTCTCTATGTCCATGGCGACCTTCCTGGCGGTGGGTTGGCGCGCGGCGTGCCGCGCCAACTCTTGGTGGGCTGGCTGGTGGTTGCTGCTGCGCACAATCTTGGATGGTGTACTGAAGTTGAGTCTACATCGCTCAAGTTTATTTCCGGAAACTGGAACGGTCCGGGCCGGCGCCGCGTTCCAGACCTGCCCATGTCGCCAGCGCACCACACCCCGCTCTTCGACGCACTTCGTTGACGGACGCCATGCGCGCCCCGCTCCGCGGGCCTTGAGCCCCCGGCCCAGGGGTCATCCACGTCGCCGCCGTGGCTGGGCCTCGTCTGCGGTGTCAGCGACGGGGCAAGTAGGTCGCCGCTTGTTGGGGTTTCGGCTCGATCTACGTGGCGGTCCCCCAATTGACCAGTGGAGACGTTCGAGCCGCGCCTGTCGGGGCGCCCAGAGACCTGCGGGCGAGACCATTCCTACACTTCCCCCGCCAGAGACGAGAAGTGTAGAGTTCCGCGCCCCGCGCCACGGCACACGTGTTGACCGGAAACCCCCTCGGGACGCGTCTCCGCAGGTCAGAGGCTCGCGCTGGTTCCGGGCCCCTGGACGCCGATCTGGGTGGGTGTCACCATTCCTACACTTCTCCCGCCAGAAGCGAGAAGTGTAGAGTTCCGCGCCCAACGCCAGAGCCCCTCTCTTGACCCGAAGCCCACTCGGGACGTGTTTCCGCAGGTCAGGGGCTCGCGACCGTTCTGGCCCCGTGGACCCCGATCCGGGCGGGTGTCACCATTCCTACACTTCTCTGGCCGGAGACGAGAAGTGTAGAGTTCCGCGAACCGCACCCTGGCCCTCGTGTTGACCGCCAACCCGCCTGGGAGGTGTTTCCGCAGGTCAGAGCCTTAGACCGGTTCTAGGCCGGTTGACGCCGATCCGGGTGGGCGTCACCATTCCTACACTTCTCCCGCCAGCGACGAGAAGTGTAGAGTTCCGCGAACCGCACCATGGCCCGGGTGTTGACTGTGAACCCGCGTGGGACGCGTTTCCGCAGGTCAGAGCCCTGCGAGGGTTTTGGGCTGGTTGACGCCGATCCGGGCGGGCTTGACCATTCCGACACTTCTCCCGCCAGAGACGAGAAGTGTAGAGTTCCGCGAACCGCACCACGGCCCGCGTGTTGCCCGTCAACCCGCCTGGGAGGTGTTTCCGCAGGTCAGCGCCTTGCGGCGGTTTTGGGCTGGTTGACTCCGATCCGGGCGGGCGTGACCATTCCTACACTTCTCCCGCCAGGGACGAGAAGTGTAGACTTCCGCGCCCCGCGCCGCGGCCCTATTCTTGACCGTCAACCCGCACGGCGCGTGTTTCCGCAGGTCAGTGCCCTGCGGCAGTTCCGGACCTGTTGACGACGGTC
>JAITLE010000220.1 GCA_031278075.1 Bifidobacteriaceae bacterium
CAACACCTGCCCGGACTGCATCGGCGCCAGGCCCACGGCAGCCTTGGCGAGGGTGGACTTGCCGGAACCGGATTCGCCCACCAACCCGATCACCTCGCCGCGTGGCACCTCCAGGGTCACCGAGTCGACCGCTGTGACCGCTCCGAAGCGTCCGCCGAAGCGGACTGTCACATCCTTGAACAGAAGGTCGCCCATTATTCGACTCCCTCCTGGGGGACTGGGAACGGTTCGCCGGGATGCCAGCACGCCACGCCATCGGACCCCAACGTTGGTTCGTCTGCGCGGCAGCGCGCGTCCGCCAACGGGCAACGCGGGGCGAAGGCGCAGCCTGGCGGGACCTCGGGGGGGTCGGGTTGGTGGCCGGGGATCACCGCCAACGGCGCGGTCAGGTCGGTTCTGAGGTCCGGCACCGCCGCCACCAGCAGCCTGGTGTAAGGGTGGCGCGCTTGGCCGAGGTCGCGCGTGGCGAGTTCTTCGACCACCTTCCCGGCGTACATCACCGCCACCCGGTCGCAACGTTCCGAGACCACGGTCACGTCGTGGCTGATCAGCAGCAACGCCACGTCGTCGCGTTCCCTGATCGCGTCGATCAGGTCCAGGACCTGCCGCTGGACAGTCATGTCCAGGGCCGTTGTGGGCTCGTCCGCGATGATCAGCGTCGGCTGTGCCATCAGTCCCATGCCGATCATGGCGCGTTGGCGCATGCCGCCGGAGAACTCGTGTGGATACTGGTGGGCCCGTTGGCGCGGGGCCGGGATGCGGACCGCGCCCAGCCGGTCGACCGCCCGGGAGAAGGCGGCGCGCCTTGCCAGGCCCTGGTGGGTCAGAGCGACCTCAGCCAACTGCCAGCCCATGCGGCGCACCGGGTTGAACGTGCTGTTGGGGTCCTGGAAGACCAACGCCAGCGATGTGCCGAGCAATCGGCGGTGGTCGCGCCCGTCGGTCAGGTCTTGGCCCATGAAGACCACCGAGCCGCGCACCTCGCCGGGGGACTCGATTAGCTGGGCGATCGCCAAACCGGTCAGCGACTTGCCGGCGCCGGATTCTCCGACCACGCCCAGGGCCTCGCCCCGGCCCACCCGCAAGTCGACCCCGCGCACTGGGCTGCCGCCCCCAGGGAACGTGATCTCCAGCCCACGCACCTGAAGCACGTCCTCGTCGGTCGGCGCGTCTCGGAGCCGGTCGGCATCGGGCTGCGGGCTCGAGGCGGGGGCGCCGGCTTGGCGCGCCTGGGCTTTACTGCGGGACAACGCGCGCGGGCGTGTCGTGTCGAGCCGGAACGCGGCGGCGATGGCTTCTCCGGCCAGGTTGAACGCCAGGCCGGCCACCACCACCGCGAGGCCGGGCACCAGCGCGGCCAGCGGGTTGAGGTAAACCCGTTCGAGGTTCTCGTTCATCAGGCGGCCCCAGTCGTAGGCCGGCGGCTGCACGCCAAGGCCGATGAAGGAGAGCCCCGCGAAGGCCAACAGCGCTGAGCCGGCGCCCATGGTCGCGTTGACGACGATGGGTTCGGCGATGTTGGGCAGGACGTGGCGGATCGACACGAGCCACTTCGGTTGGCCGGCGATCCGCGCGGCGGCGATGAAGTCGCGGCGCGTCACCCCAGCCACCAGGGTCTGCACCAGTCGGGCGAACCCGGGGGCTCCAGCCAAGCCGATGGCCAGCACCGCGCCGACCTGGCCCACGCCGAAGACGGCGGCGAAGAACAGCGCCAGGAGCAGACCGGGGAACGCCACGGCGATGTTGACCACCGCTGTGATGAGCCCGCCCAGCCGGCGGCCCAACAGCGACGGGGCCACTCCCAGCACCATGCCCACCACCACCCCCACCGCCGTGGCGGCGAGCGCTAGGACTAGCGCCAGCCTGGTCGCCACAATGGTGCGGGCCAGCAGATCACGGCCCAGTTGGTCGGTGCCGATCCAGTGTTTCGCGGAGGGCAGCGTCAGCATCTGTGAGGTGTCCATCGTCTCCGCGGCGGCGCCCCAGACCGTCGGCGCGACCACGGCGGTGGCCGCCAACAACGTCAACAGCGCCGCGGCGATGGCGCCCATCGGGGTTTTCAGGATCGCGCGCATCAGTTCTCCAGGATCGCCGAACGCGGGTCGAGCACTTCCAGCGCGACGTCCACCATGGTGTTTATCAGCAGGACCCCGATCCCGTAGACCAGCACGATCCCTTGGACCATCGGATAATCCTTGGTCTGGATCGACTGGACGATCATCGATCCGAGCCCCGGCCAGGCGAACACCCTCTCCACCAGCACGGTGCCCGCGACCATCCCGCCGAGCATCATGCCGCCCACGGTCAGTGTGGCGGTGACGGCGTTCGGCAGCGCGTGCCCCAGGTTGATCCGGAGAGCTGAGAGCCGTTTGGCCCTGGCCGTGCGCACGTAGCCGGCGTTCATCACCGCCAGCATCTCGACGCGTGTGATGCGGACCAAGACGGCGGCGGGGCCGATCGACATCGCCGCCACTGGTAGCACGTACGCTGCCGCGCCCGCCGCGCCGGCGACCGGCAGCCAGCCCAGGCCGACCGCGAACACCGAGACCAGCGCCACAGCGAGGAAGAAGTTGGGGATGGTGCTGAGCGTCACCGTGGTGGCCGCGAATCCGAGTTCCAAGCCGCGCCGCCTGCCGCCCCGGGTGGCGACCGCCATCGCCGCGCCGACGGGGATCGCCACCAGCACGGTCACCAGGAAGGAGATGAACGCCAGCGCCGTGGTGGCCGGCAGCCTGTCCGAGATCACCTGGGACACCGGCAGCCGAGTGATGATCGAGATCCCCATGTCACCGGTGAACAGCCCGGTGAGGTAGTCCCAGTATTGGACCCAGAGCGGGCGGTCCAGGCCCAACGCGGCCCGCGTCGTCTCGACCACCGCTGGCGGCGCGCTTAGCCCGAGGGTCGCCCGCACCGGGTCTCCCGGAACCATGTGGATCATCAGGAAGGACGCGGTGACCAGCGCCCACAGCGACACCGCCAGCCGCGCCGCCCGCCGCCGGGCGAACAGCCCCCAACCGCGCCCGCCGCCTCCGCGCCCGCCTTGGCCGCCGATGCCGTCGTCCCCGGCCTCCTCAGCGCCGCCCCCGCCTTGGCCGCCGATG
>JAITLE010000178.1 GCA_031278075.1 Bifidobacteriaceae bacterium
TTCCCGCAGGTCAGAGCCCGGCGACGGCGCCTGCGCCGAGTACGCCGGTCCGGGCGGGCGCGACCATTCCTACACTTCTCCCGTCAGAACCGAGAAGTGTAGAGTTCCGCGCTGCCCGACCCCGGGCCGAACCCAGCCCCAACACGCGCCCATCCATGTCTCCGCAGGTCAGAGCCCTGGAGTCGTCGCGGACCGGTTGGCGCCCGTCCCAGCGGGCGCGACCATGCCTACACTTCTCTCGTCAGAACCGTGTAGTGTCGAGGTCCGCGCCCCCCGCCGCGGCCCGGGTGCTGACCACGCACCGGCGTGGGGCGTGTTTCCGCAGGTCCGAGCCCGGCGACGGCGCCTGCGCCGAGTACGCCGGTCCGGGCGGGCGCCACCATTCCTACACTTCTCCCGCCAGAACCGAGAAGTGTAGAGTTCCGCGCTGCCCGACCCCGGGCCGAACCCAGCCCCAACACGCGCCCATCCATGTTTCCGCAGGTCAGAGCCATGGGGTGGTCGCGGGCCGGTTCGCGCCCATCCCAGCGGGCACCAACATTCCTACACTTCTCCCGTCAGAACCGAGAAGTGTAGAGTTCCGCGCCCCCGCCGCGGCCCGCGTGCTGACCACGCACGGGTGTGGAGCGTGTTCCCGCAGGTCAGAGCCCTGGGGTCGTCGCGGGCCAGTGTACGCCCGTCCGGGCGGGCGCCACCATTCCTACACTTCTCCCGTCAGAACCGAGAAGTGTAGACTTCCGCGCCCACCGGCCCCGGGCGTAACCCAGCCCCAACACCCGCCCCTCGGTGTTTCCGCAGGTCAGAGCCCTGGAGTCGTCGCGGGCCGGTTCACGCCCATCCCGGCGGGCGCGACCATTCCTACACTTCTCCCGTCAGAACCGAGAAGTGTAGAGTTCCGTGCCCTCCGCTGCGGGCCGGGTGCTGACCACGCACGGGTGTGGGGCGTGTTTCCGCAGGTCAGGGCCACCGCGGCGCTTTGGCCCTGAGGGATGCGGAGCGGGTGGCCGGGGTGAGGGTTCGGGGGCTAGGGGACCGCAGCAGCGGGCGTGCCGGGGCGAGGTTCGCTGACAGCCTGAGCGGAGTGGCGGAGGCCAGATCATCGGCGCAGCGGGCGTGCCGGGGCGAGGTTCGCTGACAGCCTGAGCGGGGTGGCGGAGGCCAGATCATCGGCGCAGCGAGCGCGCAGGGGGCGAGGTTCGCCGGCAGTCTGAGAGGGTGGCGGAATGGAGATGATCAGCCCAGCGAGCACACCGGGGGCGAGGTCGACTGGCAGGCTGAGCGGCGCGAGGGCGGGCGGCATCGGGCAATGGGGCGTGATAGAACGCTAGTTTTTGCGCGGTCTGGAAATCTGGGCGAATTTCTGTCGGCTTCGAGTTGGGCGCGGGCCCGAAATATCTTAGTGTCGAAGTAATCGGGCGGCGAAACCGCCCGCGACCAGCCAAACGACCTTCGATGGAGAGGCTAGAGAAGATGACCGCACGTCCCGGAGACCAGACCCAAACCGCCGCAGAGCTGGCCAGCTCGTGGCAGACCGACCCGCGTTGGGCCAACGTCAAGCGCACCTACAGCGCGGAAGACGTGGTGGCGCTGCGCGGCTCCTTCCAAGAGGAGCGGACCCTGGCGCGGCGCGGCGCCGAAACCCTGTGGGAGCTGATCCACGCCGACGGCTATGTCAACGCGCTCGGCGCGCTCACCGGCAACCAAGCTGTCCAACAAGTCAAAGCCGGCCTGAAAGCGATCTACCTGTCCGGTTGGCAAGTCGCCGCTGACGCGAACCTGGCCTCCCAGACCTACCCGGACCAGTCCCTCTACCCCGCCAACTCCGTGCCGGCCGTGGTGCGGCGCATCAACAACGCGCTCCAGCGCGCCGACCAAGTCGAATTCGTGGAGCGCGGCGCAGCCGTGCGCGACTGGTTCGCGCCCATCGTGGCCGACGCGGAAGCCGGCTTCGGCGGCGAGCTGAACGCCTACGAGCTGATGAAAGCCATGATCGACGCCGGCGCGGCCGGGGTGCACTGGGAAGACCAGCTCGCCTCCGCGAAAAAGTGCGGCCACATGGGCGGGAAAGTCCTGATCCCCACCAGCCAGCACATCCGCACGCTCAACGCGGCACGGCTCGCGGCCGACGTGGCCGGCGTGCCCACAGTGGTGGTCGCGCGGACCGACTCGCTCGGCGCAGACCTGATCACATCGGACATCGACGAGCGGGACAAGCCGTTCCTAACCGGCGAGCGCACATCCGAAGGGTTCTACCGGACCACGCCCGGGCTGGACGTGATCGTGGCCCGCGGCAAGGCCTACGCCCCTTACGCCGACCTGCTCTGGGTGGAGACCGCCACCCCGGACCTGGAACTCGCGCGCCAGTTCGCTGAAGCCATCAAAGCCGTCTACCCAGATCAGCTACTCGCCTACAACTGTTCGCCCTCCTTCAACTGGCGGGCCAAACTGGACGACGCGACCATCGCCAAGTTCCAAAAAGAGCTCGGCGCGATGGGCTACAAGTTCCAGTTCATCACGCTGGCCGGCTTCCACGCCATCAACTACACGATGTTCGACCTCGCCGACGGCTACCGCGACCGCGGCATGTCAGCCTACGTGGAACTCCAGACCAAAGAATTCGAGGCAGAGGCCCGCGGGTACACCGCCACCCGCCACCAGCGGGAAGTCGGCACCGGGTACTTCGACCGGATCGCCACAACTTTGAACCCCCAGTCCGCCACCACCGCCCTGAGCGGATCCACCGAAGCCGCCCAGTTCTGACCGGCCCGCGACTGAGGAGACAACCACACAATGACCACCGAAACCAACAGAGTGGCCCGCGGACACATCGCGATCAAAGGCGCCCTGGGCGAACGCTACGACCAGATCTTGACGCCGGACGCGATGGAGTTCCTGACGGTCCTGCATGAGAACTTCGCCTACCGCCGGCTCGAACTACTCGAACGACGCCAGGCGTTCCAAGACGCGATCGACGGCGGCGCGATGCCGCGCTTCCTGCCCGAGACCCGCGCCATCCGGGAGGACCCGACCTGGCGCGTCGCGCCCCTGGCCCCAGGCCTAGAGGACCGCCGCGTCGAGATCACCGGACCGACCGACCCGAAGATGACCATCAACGCGCTGAACTCGCAAGCCAAGGTCTGGCTCGCCGACTTCGAGGACGCGCTCAGCCCCACCTGGCGCAACGTGATCGAGGGGCAGCTCGCGCTGCGTGACGCGATCCGCGGCGAACTCAGCTTCGCCAGCCCCGAAGGCAGGGAATACCGGCTCAAGTCGAATGACATCCGCGAGCTGCCGACCATAGTGGCGCGACCCCGCGGCTGGCACCTCCTGGAGAAGCACCTGCGCTACAGCGCGCCCTCCGCCTTCTCGCAATCCGTGCCCGGCGCCCTGGTCGACTTCGGCCTCTACTTCTTCCACAACGCCGCAGAACTGATCGCCCGGGGCCGCGGGCCGTACTTCTATCTGCCGAAGCTCCAGTCCCACAAAGAGGCACGCCTCTGGAACGACATCTTCAACTTCGCGCAGGACCTGCTCGGGATTCCACGCGGCGTGATCCGCGCCACCGTCCTGATCGAGACCCTGCCCGCAGCCTTCGAGATGGACGAGATCCTCTACGAGCTGCGCACCCACTCCGCCGGGCTCAACGCCGGCCGCTGGGACTACATGTTCTCCATCATCAAAACCCTGCGCAACAAGGGCGTCGCCTATGTCCTGCCGGACCGGGCCCAAGTCACCATGACCCAGCCGTTCATGCGCGCCTACACCGACCTGCTGGTCAAGACCTGTCACCAGCGCGGGGCCTCCGCCATGGGCGGCATGAGCGCATTCATCCCGAACCGACGCGACCCGCAAGTCACCGAGCGCGCGTTCGCGCAGGTCAGCGCCGACAAGTCACGTGAGGCGGGCGACGGGTTCGACGGCACCTGGGTGGCGCACCCAGACCTCATCCCGATCGCTCAGGCCGAGTTCGACAAGGTGCTTGGCGCCCGGCCGAACCAGATCGACAAGCTCCGCCAAGACGTGGACGTGTCCGCCCAGCAGCTGCTCGACGTCGAAGCGGCCCGCCGCGGCGGCGCGGCGATCACCTCGCAGGGGCTTCGGACCAACATCTCGGTCGGCATCCGTTACCTGGAGAACTGGCTCCGCGGCAACGGCGCCGCCGCGATCGACAACTTGATGGAGGACGTGGCAACCGCCGAGATCTCCCGCTCGCAGGTTTGGCAGTGGATCGCCGCCGGCGCCACCACCGCCTCGGGCGCGCCGATCACCCGTGAACGCGTCGAGGCGCTGATCGCCGAGATCGTCGACGATTTCGAGAAGTTCCCCGGCAACAGGTACGGCGAGGCGACCGAAGCGTTCAAGGCGGTCGCCGTCGACGAGGACTTCCCCGCCTTCCTGACAGTCGGCGCCTACGTCTCCTACCTTGTCGGATCGGACGTGGACCAGCCCACCAAACCGATCTGAGCAGGTCAGGCCCGCGGCGCCTCCTTCGGTGGGGGCGCCGCGACCGAGGCCTCCACCAAGGAGCGGTACAGCGTCGGCAGGGTGAAGCCCGCGCCCAGCGCGGCCAACGGCAACAACGAGGTCTCCTGCATGCCCGGCGCCACGTTCACCTCAAGGAACCAGGGCACACCGGCCGCGTCGACGATCATGTCGGTCCGGGAGATCCTGGCCAACCCGAGCGTCGCGTGAGCGAGCAGCGCGAGCTGGGCGGCGGCATCGTGCACCGACGCCGAGACACGGGCCGGCGTGAAAAACTCCGTGCGACCCGGGTTGTAGCGCGCGTCGTAGTCGTACGGGCCGTCCGTCACGATCTCCACTGCGGGCAACGCGATGGGCCCCTCCCCGAGGTCCACCACCGAGACCGCCAGCTCGGTCCCCTGGGC
Organism: Bifidobacteriaceae bacterium; assembly: GCA_031278075.1. GTDB lineage: Bacteria > Actinomycetota > Actinomycetes > Actinomycetales > WQXJ01 > JAIRTF01. The sequence goes on from JAITLE010000178.1 coordinate 4,887, forward strand.
GGCGCGCTCGATCAACGCGACCTCGCCGTAAGCGAAGCAGTCCATCATGGCGCGCGGCAGGTCGTCCGCGACGGCGACCCGCGTGACGCCCAGCGCCGAACCGCCGTGCAACGGTTTGACGACCACGTCGACGCCCAGCCGGCGCGTCACCAGCTCGAGCAGCGCCGTCGCGCCCAGCTCGCGGAACAGCGTCTGCGGGAAGGTGACATAGTCCGGCGTGGCCGCGCCCGCGCGCCGCATCAACGTCTTGGCGATCGCTTTGTTCCACGCGACCCGCGACGCCCTCGGGTCCGAGCCCAGGTACGGCACGCCCAGCAGCTCCAGCACGTCCCGCACGGAGCCGTCCTCGCCCTGCGCGCCGTGCAACAGCGGCCACACCAGCTCGACGTCCGCCGCCGCCAGCCGCTCCAGCAGGCGCGCGTCCAGATCGGCCTCGACCACGCTCAGCCCCGCCGCCCGCAGCGCGTCCGCGACACGCCGACCCGACCGCAAGGAGACGTCCCGCTCGTGGCTCAGACCACCGGCCAGCACCAGCACATTCATCGTCTACTCCTTTGCCTTATGCACGATGCCGTCCGGTCGCCCAGCCCCGCCCTCACGCCAGATCCGGGGCCGGGGCTTGCACGTCGCCCTCACCGCTCAGCTCGCGGCCGTGCGGCCCGAACAGCTCGATCAGCTCGATCTCCTTCGCGAGGACGCCGGCGAGCCGGCGCACCCCTTCGCGGATGCGTTCCGGGGTGGGATAGCAGAACGAGAGCCGCATCTGGCGCCCGCCCTGGCCGTCGGCGTAGAACGCGACCCCCGAGACGTACGCCACGAGCGCCGTGGTCGCCCGGGGCAGCATGGCTTTGGTGTTGATGCCCTCGGGCACGGTCACCCAGGTGTAGAACCCGCCGGCGGGTTTGGTCCAAGAACACTCCGGCATGTGTTCCTGCAGCGCGCCGAGCATCGCGTCGCAGCGCTCCTTGTAAGCCAGCCGGTAGACGCCGATCTGGCCCAGCCAGTCCTCCGCCTCGAGGTAGGCCGCGATGGAAAGCTGGGACGCCTGCGACGGGCACAGGATCGAGGCTTCGCTGGCGAGGACCAGCTTCTCCCGCACCGCGTGCGGCGCGACGGCCCAGCCGACCCGGTACCCGGGCGCGAGGGTCTTCGAGAACGAGCCGAGGTAGATCACCCCGTCGCCGTCCATCGAACGGATCGCGGGGGTCACCGTGCCGTCGAAGGCGAGCATCCCGTAAGGGTTGTCCTCGACCACGAGGATCCCGTTGGACTGGCAGATGTCAAGGATCGCCGCGCGGCGCTCAAGGGGTTGGGTGACCCCGGCCGGGTTGTGGAAACTCGGGACGGTGTAAAGGAACTTGATCCTGCGGCCGGCGGCGCGCAGCCTGGCGATCGCCTCGGTGAGCGCCTCGGGAATCAACCCGTCGCCGTCCATCGGGACGTGCTCGACCCAAGCCTGGTAGGACTTGAACACCGACAGGGCGCCGACATAGCTGGGCGCTTCGGCCAGCACCACGTCGTCAGGGTCGACGAACACCCGGGTGACCAGGTCCAACGCCTGCTGGGAACCGGTTGTGACGACCACGTCGTCAGGGTGCGCCGCGATCGACTCGACGGCCATCACCTCGGCGATCTGTTCACGCATGCGAGGGTGGCCCTGGCCGTTGCCGTATTGGAGCGCCACCGTGCCCTCGGCGGCGACCAGGTCAGATGTCACCTTGGCGATGATGTCCATCGGGAGGGCGTCCAGGAACGGCATCCCGCCGGCCAGCGACACGACCTCCGGTCGGTTGGCGACCGCGAACAGCGCCCTCGTCTCGGACACCCTCAGCCCGTGGGTCCTGGCGGCGTAAGCGCCGAACCACGGGTCCAGTCGCGTTCCGCCTCCGGGATGGCTGGGCATGGCTTAGCTCCTTGGGTGCTCGGTGGGTGTTGGTCAGGCGCGTGGCGCCGCCGGGTTCTAGCCGATGAACTCCGCCAGCTCAGCGGCCAGCAGCGCCTTCGGTTTGCCGCCGACGATGCTCTTGACGAGTTGCCCGTCCTGGTACACGTTCAAAGTCGGGATCGAGACGATGCCGGCCTGCCCAGCGATTATCGGGTTCTCGTCCGTGTTGATCGCCACGAACTTCATGGCCTCGCTGTTTTCCTCGGCGAGCTGCTCCACGATCGGGGTGAGCTGCCGGCAAGGGTGGCACCACGGCGCCCAGAAATCCACCAGCACCGGTTTGGCCGACTGGAGGACCTCCGCCTCGAAGGTCGCGTCCGTGACCGCGTTCAATCCGCTCATCTTGTTGCTCCTAAACAGGTTCGAAGGGTCCACCAATGGTCGCACGATTCGCCCGCGGCGCGCTCCAGGCGCGCGCCGGGGCGTCAGATCGTGGCCGCTGCCAGCGCGGCGTCCGCCGCCACACGCTCCAGGTATTCCTGGGCGTCCAGGGCGGCTTGCGCCCCAGAGCCGGCGGCGGTGATCGCTTGACGGTAAGTGCGGTCCACCACGTCGCCGCAGGCGAACACCCCGGGTTGGGATGTCGCTTGGTGGCGCGCGGCGACCGGTTCATCCGGGGAGGGCGGCCCTAGGACCAGGACGTAGCCGTCGGCGTCCAATTTGAGCTGGCCGGCGAACAGCTCCGAGTTGGGGCTATGCCCAATCGCCACGAACACGCCGGACGCGTCCAGCCGACGGGTCGCGCCGTCCCGCGTGTCGGCCAAGACGACACCTTCGACCTTGGTCTCGCCCAGGATCTCTTGGACCGTCGAATGCCACGCGAACTCGATTTGCGGGTGGGCCATGGCCCGCTCCGCCATGATCCTCGAAGCCCGCAGCTCGCCGCGGCGGTGGACCACCGTGACCTTGGAGGCGAACCGTGTCAAGAACACCGCTTCTTCCATCGCGCTGTCGCCCCCGCCGACCACCACGATCTCCTTGCCCCGGAAGAAGAAACCGTCGCAGGTGGCGCAATAGCTCACGCCTTTGCCGCTCAAGCGCTGCTCGGAGGCGAGCCCCAGGACCTTGTACGAGGCGCCCGTGGCCACGATCAGCGCCGCGGCCTCGAATCGCGCGCCGCCCAAAGTGCGGACAGTCTTGACGGGGCCGGCGAGCGAGACGGATGTGACGTCATCGTGCAGCACTTTCGCGCCGAACCGCTTGGCTTGAGCGGCCATGCGCTCCATCAGTTCTGGGCCCAGGACGCCGTCGGGGAAACCCGGGAAGTTCTCGACCTCGGTGGTGTTCACCAGGTTTCCGCCCGCGGTCACCGAACCGGCGACGACTAAGGGTTCATAACCGGCGCGGCCCGCATAAATCGCAGCGGTGTATCCGGCCGGACCAGACCCGACTATCAGGATCTGCTCCACTCGCTCCTCCTCACAAATCAACCGCTTCCAGCAGCCCCGGAGCGTCAATAGGACTTAAGTCTAGGCCGACCGCAAGTATTCCGAACTTGTTCATCAGCCAGACGCCAAGCAGCACGACCAGCCCGACGACGAGGGCGAACACGACCACCACCAGCCACGTCGCTGGGCCGGCCGGCGCGGCGGGGGCGCGGTCGAACGCTTCGGGCGGGCCGACGAACGGCGCCTCCTGGGCGCGGTCCGCCACGGGCCCCTCAGGCCAGTCGGCGCCTTGCGGCACGGCCTGTGGCACGGGTTGCGACGCGGCCTGCCAAGCGTCTTGGGTCTCCGCGAAGGCGGCCTGGCCGTACGTGTTCGGCTGGGCCGCGGGCTCGTAAGCGGCCGGCGGCCAAGACTCCCCGTCGGCCGGCGTCAAAGGCGCCTGGGCCACGACGGGGTAACCGCTGACGGGGGACTCCGCGCCGCGCGGCACCGGGGTGGCGAGCACGCCGCCGCCCAGTTCCTTGGTCCGCTGCCGCGGGGTGGCGGGCGGTGGCGGCGCCACTGTGGGCATGCGCCGCGTGAACCTGGGCCGGGGGCGCGTCGGCGTCGCCTCCACGGTCCCAGCGGGATCGAACATGGGCTCTGGGCCCGCATCCTCCGGCGCCGCGTCGATCGGCTCCAGCACCAGCGTGCTCTCGTCGTCCTGCGATGCCGCGACCGCCTGGTCCTCGAAGTCCTCGACCGCGGTCGCGTCCCAGGCCACGTCGCCAAGGAGGTCCACCGCGAGAGAACCGCTCAGGTCCTCGAGCGGGTAGGCCGCCGGCTGTGCCTCTTCGACGGCGTCCACCGCCGGGTCGGCGTCCCCGAGGGCCTGGTCCGTCGGGTCCTCGACCGCCCAATCGGCCACGGCCCCCTCGGCGGCGAACCGCTCCTCTTGTGCCGCAGCCTCGCCGAACTGGTCCGCCTCCCCGTCGGCGGCGCGAGCCGCCGCCTCCGCTTGCGCCGCAGAGACCACGAGACCGGCCAACGCGGACAGCCTCGCGGCGTCGAACCGGCCTGCCGCTGGGGCTTGAGGCACGGCGTCGTCCGCCAACGCCGGCTGCGTCGCCAACGCGGGGACCGGAGCGTCCTCGAGTTCGCCTGCGCGCCGCGGCAGCGGTGCGTCCGCCAACGAGCTGAGACGCGCGAGCAGGTCGACTTGCTGGGGCGGCAGAACAGCGGCGGTCGGCGGATCCCAGACGCCCTCGGGACGGCCGTCGGGGGCGGCGGCGGAACCGATGCCCGGGCTCGCGGGCGGGGTGGCCGGCTCCAAGCCGAGACGGCGCCGGGTCGGCGTCAGGTCATAGCCGAGCGGCGCCAAGATCGCCTCGATGGCCGCCAACTTTCGCTGGATCTCCTCGTCGGCGGCGAGCGCCTCGACGTCTGCCTCACTCGGGCCGAGCGGTTCCGCGCCCGCTGGCGCCGCTGCGGGCGGCTCGGCGTCAGGCGGCTCGGCCTCCCCCTCCGCCAGCGGGACCGGCTCCGGCAGCTCTAGCTCTAGATCGTCGATGGGCGTGGGCGGCGTGACGGCGCGCGGGATGGGACCCCGCACCGAGACCGTGTGGCGCAGCGTGATCCGCACTCTGGGCCAAACCCCGAGGTAGTCCACCACCCCGGCGGCGGAGCGCGGGCCGCCCGCGCCAGCCAACGTGACAGCGCACAACGTGTTGAGGTCGCCGGGCACCGCCGAGACCAACTCGATCGGCGCGACAGGGTTGCCGTCCCAGGAGGGCGGCAACGGCATGACACTCGGCGTGGCGCCAGGCCAACGGGCGGTCAGCGCCGCATACAGCACAGACACCAGCGCGTGCGCGTCGGCCGCGTCGGCCGCTTGGACGTCGGCGCCGGTCTCGCCGCGCAACGCCGCGTCCCACGCCAATCCGCCCACCTGCACCGTGTCGCCCTGGCCGAGGAACACCAACTCCGGCCGCAAGGCGAGGTGATGCACGTCCTGTTCGGACGCGACCTGGAGCGCGCTGGCCACCTCGCCGGCCACGGCGCGGGCCTGGGCCGCGCCCAAGGGGCCCACATCCGCCAGCGACACGCCCTCCAGCGCGGCCGTCAACACGAACGAGATCCCTGAATAAGAGCCCGCGTCGATGATCCGGGCCAGCCGCGGGTCGTCGATCAGGGCCGCCCGGCGGGCGGCGTCGATCGCGTCGGCGGTGCGCGGCCCGGTCAACAGGTGCACATCGGTTTGCCTGGACAAGATCTTGTCGGTCGCCCGGAAGCGCAAAGCCCCAGGTGAATTGGTGAACAGTTCGGAGTCGAGGCGGTACCGCCCCATCAGCAAGTCGCCCAGGCCAAGCGGGGGGCGCGGCGAAGCGGAATCCATGAGCCCGTAAACTCCCATTGATGGTGCCAGGTGGTCTCGCCCATCCTAGCCGCGGCGCCCGCTCCCCAGCAGAGATGCCGCGAACTCGCCTAGTTCACGCACCCGGAAAACCCAAAGCGATCCCAGATACAGCGCCACGATCAGCGGCCCCACCACCGCCAAGGCCGCCAACGCGTCCGGCAGCGAGGCGCCGCCGTGGCCGGGGAAACGCCGGAGCGCCAACCAGCCCAGTCCCCCGGCCAACAGCGCGGCGCAGCCGGCGCGGGCAAGCGTCCAGGCGAGCCGGGGACCGTCCACTCCGCCCAACCGGTCCCGGAGTGAGGACAGCCGCAGCACCGCTCCCGCCAAGAACGAGAGCGTCTGCCCCAGGCCGATCCCCGTGACCCACCAGGCCGGGGGCAACAACCAGACGCTGACCAGCGAGAAACCGGCGAACAACAACGACATCGGGATCTGGAGCGCCAGCAGGGTCCGCCCGTCCTCCAAGGCGAAAAAAACCCGTTTGATCAGGAGCGTCATCCCGAGGGGCACCAGCCCCAGCGACATCGCGACCACCGGCCCGGTCATCGCCTCCACCTCGGCCAAGCTGACGCCGGGCTGGATAACGCGGCACAGGGGCGACGCGAGCACCACCAACAACGCGGTGAACAAGAAGCTGAACGCGCTGGTGGTCCTGATGCCGTAAGACAGGTCGGCCTTCACCTCCCGCATCCGCCCGGCCATGACGTGCTCGCTCATGCGGGTGAACAGAGCCGTCGTCAAGGAGACCGTGATCAGCGAATGGGGGATCACATAGGTGGCGAGCGCGACCGTCAGGATCGCGTTCGACGCCACCACCGCTCCGCCGGCGGCGCTCTCCGCGCCCGAGGACAGTTTGATCGCGAGCCACATCGCCCCTTGGCTGAACACCAGCGACAACGCCGTCCAGCCCATCATCCGGACAGCTGGGCCGAGCCCGAAGCCCCGAAAACCCCAACGCCAGCGCGGCAGCAGACCCATCCGCGCCATGGGCGCCAACAGGATCAGCGCCTGCACCACGATCCCAAGGGTGGCCGTGCCCGCGAGCAGCGCCACCTTCGAACTGGTCCACCACGGGAGATCCAAACCCGCGCCGGCCTGCTCTTGGTAACGTCCGAACACCGCGATGAAGGCGCCGAAACCAGCCACCGAGACCAAGTTGTTCGCCGCCGGCGCCCACATCACCGTCCCAAATGCGCCACGCGCGTTGAGCACCTGGCTCCAGATGGCGTAAAGGCCGTAAAAGAACACCTGCGGGAGGCACCAATAGGCGAAGACCACGCCGAGGGCCAGTTTCTCCTCCCCGAAATCGTGGGTGAAGGCGCCAATCCAGAACGCCGCGCTGATGGTCAGGAGCACGGTCAGCGCGGCGAGCGCCAGGGTGGCGGCGGTCAGCAGCCGGTCCACGAATTCTTTGCCCTGCCCGCGCGCGAAAGCCCGCACAATCTGCGGCACCAACACAGCGTTCAGGACGCCTTCCGCCAGGATCGCGTAGAAGAAGCTGGGCAGTGTGTTGGCCGCGTCGAAAGCGTTGGCCGCACCCGTGCCCACCCCGATCGCCGCGCCGAGCAGCGCCAAGCGCACCATGCCCGCAGCCCGCGAGACCGCCGTCCCCGCGGCCATCAGGGCGGTGGAGCCGGCTATCGACCTGCTCACGTCCCGCCGCGCCTGTCTTCCCCGCCGACGATGCCGTGCCCGCCGTCCACGAGCCGCCCGTCTTGACCGCCGACGATGCCGTGCCCGCCGTCCACGAGCCGCCCGTCTTCCGCGTCGCCCCGGTCGCCCCGGTCGCCCCGGTCGCCCCGGTCGCGCCGGTCGCCCCGGTCGCCCCAGGCGTCGCCGTCGTCCGCGTCGGACGACCCGGCGCCCTCAGACCGCCGCTTGGCGGCGCGGCGCTTGCGCCCAGTCGAGATCACCCCGAGCACCAAGACCAGCCCAAGCAGGCATCCCACCACCGCCGTGCCGACGTTCTCCCATTCGGCCCGCACGCGCAGCGTCATGTAATACGCGCTCGTCACCGGTCGGCCAAGCTGGTCGAGCAGATCGACCCGCACGTCGAACACACCGTTGGCGAGCGCGTGGACGCCGACCCGGGCGGTCACCGACTGCCCCGGTTTAAGGTCCAGCTCAGCTGGCGCCTCAACCCGGATGGCGTGCGCCTGCGCGGTCAAACGGACCACAAGACCACGGACCGTCACGTTCGACTGGTTCTCGACCACCACCGGCACCATGCCGTCGTCGCTGATCAGGTTCACGTCGCTGCCCGTCACCACTTGGACCGGCGGCAGCTCGGTGGCGGCTTGATTCAGCGCTGTCGTAGCCGCCCGCTCCCGCGCCGTGCCCTCGGCCACCGCGCCCGCCAGCGGTCGCAGCAGCGGCGGCAGCGCGCGCGCCAAATACGCCTCCGGCGCCTCCGTCAGCGAGGCGAACGCCAGATCGTGCCCGACCCGGTCCAACAAGGCGCTGAGGTCCGCGTGCTTCGGGCCCGGCCACCCCCGGCCGGCGGACAACTCGACGGGAGCGTCGTCGGCATCGTTCACCAACGCCGCCAACGCGGTCGATTTCACCCAAGGCGCCGCCACCAATTCCCTGAGGAGCGGGACGCCGCCGTCCGCGGGGTTCCAGTCGCGCGGCAACACCACCAACAGATCCCACGGCGTTTGGTCCAGTTGGGAGCGCAGCGCCGCGAACGCCGAGTCGGCGAGCATCCAGTTGCGGTCAAGCGGATCGGACGACGCCGTCAACACCGCCGTGAGCCGGGCGTCGCCCACCGCGATGGCCCGGCCGGAGGCGAGGCGGTGCACCGCCCGGTTGGACGAGCTGGCGAGCTGGTCGGGGGGCGCCAGGATGAGCGCGCCGCCCGCGTCGCCCAACGCCTTGGCGGCGGCGGCGGCGACGGGTCTGGCGACCCACGCCAGGTCGGTCCTAAGCCGCGCCGTCGCGAGGTCTCCCAACGCCTCACGCGCGGCGACCGCCCCGAGGGCGTTGGCCGCGGCCAAGGCCTCGGTCGCGGCAGCGCCCTCACCGGCCAACAACGCCACGTCGACGTCCTGGTAGGGCAGCAGACTCACGGCCTTGCCCTGCTCCAACGCGTTGCCGACATGGGCCACCAACGTGTCGCGCGAGGCTTGGTCGCGGTTCTCGGCGGCCTGCAGCAACGCCGGATCGAGCGCCCAACCGATCCACGGGTCGGTGGTCGCCGCGGCCACACGCAAGGATCGTTCCACCGCGGCGTCGCCGGACTCGCCCGACCCGGCCGTCAGGCCGGCGGTGACGGCGATCCGCACAGCGCCGGCGGTGGCCTCGGGCGGCGCGTACACGACATAGGTCCGGTCCTGGGCGATCGCCCCGATCGCGGCCGACTGCCACTCGACGGCCACACCCCTAGGCCCCCAGCCCGGCTCTTCGCCGAGCCGCCCCAGGTTCATCATCACCGGGGTGGCCGCGAGGCTGAACTCTTTGGTCTCGCCGGCGCCGATCAGTTGGGCGCCGAGCGCCTTGGCCTCGAACGTGTCGGTCTCCAACGTGTCGAGGGGCCGGCCGGTCCAGTCGCTCAACTCGTCACGCGAACCGAACGTCTCGTCGGCGACGCGGATGACCACATCGCCCTTGATCTCGTGATCCGATGTGTTCCGGGCGATCACCGTGACCTGCATCTCCTGGTCGGGGGAGGTCAGGACCGGCGTCGCCGCGGTGATCTTCAACGAGATCGCCCCCAGGTCGTTCGCGCGCGCGGCGGGGCGCGTCGACTCCTCCAGCGCCCGCGCCGGGACGCTCGCCAAGGCGAAGACGGCCAGCAGGGCGCAAGCGGCGCCTCGGCCGCGCCGGCCCCTCATGGGGCGCCGTCCAACAGCCGGCGCGCGATCTGCACCATGCGGCGTTCGTTGGGGTAGGCGAGGAGGTCTTTCAACTCGGTCAGCGGCACCCAGGCGGCCTCCTCGGCCTCCGAGTCCGGGTCGTTGTCGGAGGTGAGACTGCCGTCCTGGGCGGACAAGAGGTAATGGTGGACCATTTTGTGGACACGGTGGTCCTCGCCGACGAACCAGTAGTCGATGCTCCCGAGGTGCCGGATCACCTGGCCGCGGATGCCTGTCTCCTCGAGGATCTCCCGGACCGCGGCTTCCGGGGGCGTCTCACCCACCTCGACGTGACCCTTCGGCAGGCACCACTCGAGGCGCCCGGCGCGATTGCGCCGCGCTATCACAGCCGCGTGGGCCACCCCGTCGATGGCGTCCACCACCAGGCCACCCGCCGAGACCTCCTTGACCACCGGCAGCAGAGTGTCCGTCTGCTCGGTGCGGTGGTGCGAGACCATGCCAGTCAGCCTACCGAGTGGACCGCGCGCCCGCTGGGCAGTCCACTCGGTAAGCTGTTCGGTCATGTCCGACCAAGCCAAGCAGTCCCGCGCGGGGATCGGCCTGGACCGCCTGCCGCCGGGGGCGCTGGACCTGGCCAAGGCATTCGCTGACGCCGGCGGCGAACTAGCCCTGGTCGGCGGACCCGTGCGCGACGCCGTCCTGGCACGCCCGGTGCAGGATCTCGACTTCGCCACCAACCTGCCGCCGGACCAGTCCAGCGCTGTGCTGCGACGCTGGGCGAGGAAAACCTGGGAGACCGGGCGGGCGTTCGGCACCGTGGCCGGGACCAAAGATGGGATGGTCGTCGAGGTCACAACCTATCGGACCGAAGAATACGAGCCAGGTTCGCGCAAACCCGAGGTCCGCTATGGGCAGACCATCGAAGGCGACCTGAGCCGCCGGGACTTCACAGTCAACGCGATGGCGGTGATGCTCGCGCCCGAGGTCCGGTTCGTCGACCCGCACCACGGTTTAGACGATTTGGCGGCACGCCTGCTGCGGACACCCGCGCCAGCCACCCAATCCTTCGACGACGACCCGCTCCGCATGATGCGCGCCGCCCGGTTCGCCGCCCAGCTCGCGTTCGACGTGGACGAATCCGTGGTCAGCGCGATGGCCGCCATGGCCGACCGGCTCCAGATCGTCAGCCGCGAACGGGTCCAAAACGAGCTCGTCAAGTTGATCCTCGCCCCTCAGCCGCGGCGCGGGCTGGAGCTCATGGTGTACACGGGCCTCGCCGACGCGGTCCTCCCGGAGCTGCCCGCGCTGCAGCTCCAGACCGACGCCGCCCACCACCACAAGGACGTGTACGCGCACAGCTTGAGCGTGCTGGAACGGGCGATGGCGCTGGAGACCGGGCCGGACGGAACAGTCCCGGGGCCGGATCTGGTGCTGAGGCTCGCGGCGCTGCTGCACGACATCGGGAAACCCGCCACCCGGCGGCTGGAAGCGGGCGGACAGGTCTCGTTCCACCACCACGAGGCGGTCGGCGCGAAACTCGCCGCGAAACGCCTCAGGGAGCTGCGCTTCGACTCGGCGACCGTGAAGGACGTGGCCCGGCTGATCGAGCTCCACATGCGCTTCCACGGCTACGGCGAGGCGGCGTGGACCGACTCCGCGGTGCGCCGCTATGTCGCCGACGCCGGGCCGCTGCTCGCGCGGCTGCACCGGCTGGCGCGGGCGGATTGCACCACCCAGAACGCGCGCCGGGCGGAACGGCTCTCGTTCGCCTACGACGACCTGGAGCGCCGCATCGGCGAACTCGCCGAACAGGAGGAGCTGCGCGCGATCCGGCCGGACCTGAACGGCGACCAGATCATGGCCGCGCTGGGGATCGGGCCCGGGAAGGATGTGGGGCGGGCGTACCGTTTCCTGCTCGACCTGCGGATCGCCCAGGGCCCGCTCGACCAAGCGGCCGCGACGGCTGCGTTGCTCGCGTGGTGGGCCAACCAGACGTCCGATGCCGTGCCACAGCAGCCGGGCGCGGCCGTCAGCTGAGGATGGTGCGCAGGAGCTGGATGTGCATCGTGACGGCCTGTTCAGCGCCGGTCGCGTCCCGCGCTTCCGCGATCGCCTCGAGTTCTTCGAGCCACGCCGCACGGTCCCGCGCCGCCCGGCCCAAGGAACCGGGATAGTTGGCTAGCTGGTAGAGGCGCAGCAACTCCGCGGCGAAAGCGCGTTGATCGCGGGCCAGCTCGCGGTACTGCGCCAAACGGCGCAGCTCCACGGGGGTGAGACCGCGCTGGGGAGCGTGCGCCTCCGGGTCGCCTGCGGCGCTGGCGCCTCGGGCGCCACCCATCAGATCTCTGACCCGGTCAGGATCGGTCAGGCCACTGCGGGCCAGGCGTTCAGACAACAGGGCCGGGTCGACCCCGTGCGGCGCCGGGCCGTCGCCGTGCGGCGCCGGGCCGTCGCCGTCCGCTGGCTCTGGTCGGGGAAGGTAGCCGTCGACGCGGGCGTGATCGCGGGTGTAGCGGTAGATCGGCCGCCCGAAGCGCTGTTCGAGGACGGACTCGGCCGCCGGCTCGGTGGCGACCACACCCAAGGCGAAGGCGTCGGGGAACTGGTCGAGCACCGCGGTCCAAGCGGTCGGGTCGAGGCTTTCGCCACCGTGCGCGAGGTTCACGACCACCAGCCCCACCCGGCTGGGATCGAGGCTCGCGAGATCTAGCTGGGCGACGGCATCGGCCGCCGACCGGGCGTCACGAGCGTTCGTGAGGCTCCTGAGGGACGCGCTGACCTCGCCCCAACGGAGTGTGGCGCCGAGGGGGCCCAGCGCGGTCAGGGCGGAGTCCCTGCCGTCGAGGTAGACGGCGGCGAAGCCGTTCCCGGCCGCTCCGGACCGTCCGCTCAACTCGTGGGCGACCAGCTTCGCGACCACCGCCACCGCGGTGGCCGTGGCCCTGCTCACCATCCTGAGCAGAGCCCGGCCCTCGCCCCGGTTCAGCGCCATCAGCACGCGGTTCGACGCGACAAGCTGGTAGTAACGCGGCGCCACCCCCTGAGCGCGGTCCTTGACGCCGGCGGCGTTCGCCAAGGCGGCCTCGTCGTAGCGCTGCCCCAGCAGTTCAGCGCTCCTGCCCCGCAGGTTGTGGAAGCGGGCGAACGCCCGCCAAGCCCGCGGCGGCGCTGGGAAGTCGGCCACATCGCGTGTGGTCCTGGACGCCGCCAGGTGCTCCAGGATCTCGCGGCCGTTCGTGGCATAAGCGGCGGCCGCGTCGAGCCGCACCGCTTGGCGCACGGCCCGCGGCAACGCCGCCGCCGGGTCGTGTCGACTGGCGACGGTCGCGACAACCGCGGCCGGCACCCCCGGCTGCGCCCACAGCACATAGGCGGCGAGGTCGTCCCGCGCGCCGTGGTGGTGTTTGCGCCGCTCCCCTGGCGGGGTCTCGAGCTGGCCTAAGGGCAGGTTGCGGCTGATCTGATCGCCGTGCCAGCCGGCGCGCTCCAGGAGCTGCGCCAGGCGCGCGGCGCGGGTGCCCCGTCTGGGACTGGGACGCGGCTCTGGCTCGGCCGGGGCTGACGTTCTCGCCGCTTCGTTTGCGCTCATGCCCCCAAGCTAGGCAAAGCGCTCATGGGCGCGGCGCGGCGCGGACGCTTGGGTCACCATGTGGGACGCGCCGGGCACTACCGTTCGATCTCCCCGCGGATGAACTTTTCGACGAGTTCGCGGCCCTCGCGGTCCTCCCGCTGGACGGGCGGCGACTTGAAGAAGTACGCGGACGGGCTGACGATCGCGCCGCCGATCCCGCGGTCCTTGGCGATCTTGGCGGCGCGGAGGGCGTCGATGATGATGCCCGCGGAGTTGGGCGAATCCCATACCTCCAACTTGTACTCGAGGTTCAACGGCGCCTCGCCGAACGCCCGGCCCTCAAGGCGGACAAACGCCCATTTGCGGTCGTCGAGCCAGGCGACGTAATCGGACGGCCCGATGTGGATGTCACGCGCGGGCAGCTGATGATCCATATTCGAGGTGACGGACTGGGTCTTCGAGATCTTCTTCGACTCGAGGCGCTCGCGTTCCAACATGTTCTTGAAGTCCATGTTGCCGCCGACGTTCAACTGGTAGGTGCGGTCCATGATCACACCGCGGTCCTCGAAGAGGCGGGCCAGCACGCGGTGTGTGATGGTGGCGCCGACCTGGGACTTGATGTCGTCGCCGACTATCGGCACGCCGGCCGCCTTGAATTTCGCCTCCCATTCCGGGTCGGACGCGATGAACACAGGGAGAGCGTTGACGAACGCGACGCCCGCGTCTATCGCGCATTGCGCGTAAAACTTGTCGGCTCGTTCGCTGCCCACCGGCAGGTAGCTGACCAGCACGTCCACTTGCCTCTCGCGCAGCACCTGGACCACGTCGACGGGCTCGGCGGCCGATTCGTCGATGGTCTCGCGGTAATACTTGCCGAGGCCGTCCAGGGTGACGCCACGCTGCACCTCCACGCCGAGGTGCGGCACGTCCGCGATCTTGATCGTGTTGTTCTGGCTGGCCCCGATCGCCTCAGAAAGGTCGCGGCCGACCTTCGCGGCGTCCACGTCGAACGCCGCCACAAATTGGATGTCCCTGATGTGGTACGGACCGAACTGGACGTGCATCAACCCGGGGACGGTCGCGTCGGGCGCCGCGTCCTTATAGAACTCGACCCCCTGTACCAGGGAGGCGGCGCAGTTGCCGACCCCCGCTATGGCTACCCGGATGGGACTCATTTGTGCTCCTTAGCTGGTGGATGTGCTCGCGGCATGGTGGCCGCGCTCCCTGTCGATCAGCCCTTGGAGCCAGTGGACCTCACGTTCCACCTGTTCAAGGGCGTGTCGCTGGAGTTCTTGGGTGTATTCGTCGGCTGGGGCGCCACGCCGAACCGCGCCGAGCAACGCGTCGAGCCGCTCCGCCATTCGTGTGCGCCGGCCCTCGAGGATGCGTAATCTGGTGTCGGCGTCGGTTTGGGCGAATAGCGCGAAACGGACGTCGAAGTTTTCGTCTTCCCAGGTGGCCGGGCCAGCTTGGCCGAGCAGCGACTCAAGCCGGTCCGAGCCCAGCGCCGTCAGCCGGTACACGATCCGCCCCCGCCGCGCCCCTGCCGCGCTTCCGTCCTCCTCTGAGGAGGCGATCAGGGCCCGCGCCGCGAGCGTCTTGAGACACGGGTACAGCGTGCCGTAAGAGAACGGCCGCAGCATGCCAAGCATCTCGTTGAGGCGCTTGCGCAGTTGGTAACCGTGCATCGGCGCGACGTGGAGCAGCCCGAGGATGGCTAGCTCCAGCACGCTGGATCGGTTGCGCACGTGCGGTACCTCGTTTGGGATTAGTTGGTGGCCGATGCCGTCCGGCGCCGTAGATGAGCGCCCCACGCGACGGAATACATCGAAATGATACATCTGCGCGTGCCGTCGTGTCGATGTGGTTGTCCAACCTATCGACTGTCCGTCGGCCGCGGCGCGGCCGCGGCTACTGGACGGGATTGCAGCGCGCCGCGACCGTCGCCGGATAGCCGACGTCCGGTCGTTCGACTTCGAGTTCCCAGGTCGCTTTGTCCGGCTCCGCGATGCTCGCGAACTGCTGGTGGCAGATGTATTGGTGACGCAGGCGGTCCTTGGCGGGGTGTTCCGCCAGGCCATCGACCAGCGACTCGAGTTGCAGCCAGCCGGCCTCGCCCGCGGTTGACGAGCCACGCGCCTCACGGGCGGCGTCCGAGGGGACCACCACCAAGGTGGGGCCGTCCTCACCGTCAGCCCAGTGCGCCTCCGCTATGTAGACGGGCGCCGCCGACCCGTTCGCCTGCGGCGAAACCGCTGGTGACGCGGATGTTGAGAGGCCGCCGGTCACCATGGCGCCGCGGCTGGCGGGCGTCGTCCCCGAGCTGACGAAGGTGGTGCTGGGGTTCTTCGCGCCAGCGCACCCCGCCAAACAACACGCGGCCAGGGCCACCAGCACCCCTGCGGTGGCCCACACCCCGCGCGCGGGCCAGGCTCTGTCGCTTCGGCTCTCGACCACGGCCCGAGT
Organism: Bifidobacteriaceae bacterium; assembly: GCA_031278075.1. Lineage (GTDB taxonomy): Bacteria > Actinomycetota > Actinomycetes > Actinomycetales > WQXJ01 > JAIRTF01. The sequence goes on from JAITLE010000178.1 coordinate 20,467, forward strand.
CTAAGCCTCGATCCACCGATCCTCGCCTACTGCGCCGCCCCAGCCAGGCACGCTAGACGCCCCTGACCGACTCAACAGGCCGCCGGCCTGCCATCGCCGCCCAGGGGCGTCCATCGCACCCTTCTAGTGCTGCTCGCCACAGCGATCATCGGTGGATCCAGGCTCAGCGCTCCCACCCCCCATGACGCCGCGCCCAACGAGCCACCCCTGTCGACGCCGCCCCGCGCCGCGGGGCGCGTAAGGCTACACTTCTCGCTCCGGGCAAGAGAAGTGTAGGAATCGTCATTCCCACCCAAACCGGCGCCCACCGGGCCAACGTCACCACGGGGCTCTGACCTGCGGAAATACAGATGAGCGGGCTGCGGGGCTGAATCACGGCCGCGGCGCGGCGCGCGTAAGGCTACAGTTCTCACTCCCAGCGGGAGAAGTGTAGGAATCGTCACGCCCACCCAGACCCGCGTCCACCAAGCCAGGACCATGGCAGCGCTCTGACCTGCGGAAATACAGATGCTCGGGCTGCGGGGCTGAATCACGGCCGCGGCGTGGGGCGCGTAAGGCTACACTTCTCGCTCCCAGCAGGAGAAGTGTAGGAATCGTCATTCCCACCCAAACCGGCGTCCAGCGGACCGACGTCACCACGGGGCCCTGACCTGCGGCAATACAGATGAGCGGGCTGCGGGGCTGAATCACGGCCGCGCCGCCGGGCGCGTAAGGCTACACTTCTCACTCCCAGCGAGAGAAGTGTAGGAATCGTCATTCCCACCCAAACCGGCGTCCACCGGACCGACGCCATCACGGGGCCCTGACCTGCGGCAATACAGATGAGCGGGCTGCACGGCTGAATCACG
>JAITLE010000201.1 GCA_031278075.1 Bifidobacteriaceae bacterium
CGCGTAAACCGCGAGGATGACCGTGTTGTCGAGGGCCCGCATGCCGCGCAGCGCGAGCAACGTCAACAGCGCGACCAGGGCGACAGCGACCCACTTCGTGCTCTCCTCGAAGTCGGGGATGACGGCGGCGAAGTACTGTGCCCCAGCCGAGACCGACACCGCCACGGTCAGCAGGGAGTCCACCATCGCCGCGCCCCCGACCAGGCCGCCGGCCATCAGCCCCAAGTTCTCCTTGGCCACCGTGTAGTCGCCGCCGCCATCTGGGTAAGCCTTGATGGTCTGGCGATAAGAGGCGATGACCGCCGCCATCACCGCCGCGATGGCGAGCCCCACCCACGGGCTGAGCGCCATCCCGGCCACACCGGCCGCGGCCAGGGTCAACAAGATCTCGTCAGGCGCGTACGCCACCGAGCTCAGCGCGTCGGGCGCCAACAACGGCAGCGCGTAACGGATGCGCAGCGCGCGGGGTTTGGCGCGCGGGGCGAATTCCCGCGTCGGTTTGCCCAGCGCGAGTCGCCCCAACGCCCCCATCAGATCTGGCACCGGGCCAGCCTATTACGCGCCGCCGACACCGTAAGGGCCTGGGAACGGCCTCGCCGGCGATCGGGCAGCGTGCCACAATCGTCAGGTGCACTTCATCGTGATGGGCTGCGGCCGAGTCGGGGCGCAAGCCGCCACAGCCTTGGAGGCGCGCGGCCACACCGTCGCCGTGATCGACCAGGACCCCGCCGCCTTCCGGAAACTCCCGGCGCGCTTCGCCGGCCATCGGGTCACCGGTGTCGGCTTCGACCGTGAGATCCTCCGCCAGGCCGGGATCGCGGAGGCCTACGGCTTCGCCGCGGTCTCGTCTGGCGACAATTCGAACGTCTTGGCCGCGCGCGTGGTGCGGGAGACGTTCGGCGTGGACAACGTGGTCGCGCGGATCTACGACCCGCAGCGCGCCGAGGTCTACCAGCGCCTCGGCATCGCCACCGTCGCGACCGTCCCATGGGCGGCGGATCAGGTGCTCCGGCGGGTCCTGCCGGCTGGCGCCGCCGGCGAATACCAGGACCCCAGCGGGCATCTCACGCTGGCCCGGTTCGACCTGCATCCCGCCTGGGTGGGCGCCGACTTGACGGAGATCGAGGCCGCGGCCCGCGGCCGTGTCGCGTTCATCAGCCGTTTCGGCGACGCCGTCCTGCCCACCGCCCGCACCGTCTACCAGGCTGGCGACCTGCTGCACATCATGCTCCCAACCGACGCGATGCTCGCCGCCGAACGCCTGCTCGCCCGCGCCCCGGAGGCGAGGCTCTGATGCGTGTCCTGGTGGCGGGCGCGGGGTCAGTGGGCCGTTCGATCGCCCGCGAGCTGCTGTCTCACGGCCACGAGGTGATCATCGTCGACAAGAGTCCCGCCGCGATGAAGGTCGCCTCCGTTCCCGACGCGGATTGGATCCTCGCGGACGCCAACGAGCTGAGCGCGCTCAGTGACGCGCACGTCGAACGGGTCGATGTCGTGGTCGCCGCCACCGGCGACGACAAAGCCAATCTTGTCCTGGCCTTGTTGGCCAAGTCGGAGTTCGGCGTGCCTCGCGTGGTCGGCCGCGTCAACAACCCCAAGAACGAGTGGATGTTCGACCAGGTGTGGGGCGTCGACGTCGCCGTCTCGACGCCCCGCATAATGACGGCGCTGGTCGAGGAGGCGGTCGCGGTGGGCGATGTCGTCCGCATCCTCACCTTCCGGCAATCGGACACCGATCTGGTCGAGACCACGCTCCCGGAGGCGTCGCCGCTGGTCGGGCAGCGTTTGGCGCAGTGTGCCTGGCCCGACGACGCCGTGCTGGTGGCGGTGATCCGCGACGGTCGGCCGCTCATTCCGGACCCTGACGAGTCCCTGGAGGCCGGCGACGAGTTGGTGTTCGTCGCCTCCGACGAGGCGATCGACGCCCTGCAACGCCTCTTGCTGGTGTGAATCGTCCGCTCCTGGCCTCCGCCAGGATTCTCGCGCCCACTCAGCCTTCGGCGCGCCAGCGAACCTGGAGCCGCTCACACCGGGCCGCGTGACCGCCCCGTCGGAGGCGTCCCAGACCAGACCAACTCCCGGCGGCGACATAGACAACCCCTTAGCGGCTGGGGCGCCAGCCATGCCACCTAAGATGGAATGCCGTGGCGACTAGAACCCCCTCCCGTGATCCTTGGGCCGAGCCGGAGCTGACCGGCCGCGCCGGCAAGAAGGCCTCGAAGAAGGCCGCCAAGCGCGCGAAGAAGGAAGCGAAGGCCAGCAAGGAGCGCTGGTACAAGCAGATGGCGCAGGTCTACAAGATGGTCCACGCCGTCCAACCGCTGATCTGGCTGTGGTTGGTGTTGTTCGTGGTCGGGATCGTGGGGGCCGCGGTGCTGTTCGGGGCGTTCGTTTGGCGCGGCCATATCGGTTACATGGCGTTCCTCGCCACCCCGGTGGCGCTGCTCGCGGCGACCATCTTCTTGGCGCGCCGCGCGGAAGCGGCCGCCTACTCCAGGATCGAGGGGCGGCCGGGCGCGGTCGCGAGCGCGCTCGGAACCATCCGTCGCGGCTGGACCATCGAACAAGACCCCGTCGCGTTGGACCCGCGGACCATGGACATGGTGTTCCGCATGGTGGGCCGCCCGGGCATAGTGCTGATCGGGGACGGCAACCCGGCGAAACTCGGGGGCATGCTGCGCAAGGAGCGCCAACGGATGGCGCGGGTCGCGCCGGGCGTGGCGATCACCGAGTTCACGGTGGGCCGCGGCGAGGGGCAAGTCCCGCTCCCGAAGCTGGTGCGGAAGCTGAAGCGGCTCAGGCCCGTGCTGAAGAAGGCCGCGCTCGGCGAGGTCAACCGGCGGATCCGGTCGATCGGCGGAATGAAGCTGCCCGTCCCGAAGGGGATAGACCCGATGCGCGCCCGCCCCGACCGCAAAGCGCTGCGCGGCCGCTGAACGCCACCCCTGGACCCGACGTGGGCGAAACGGGACCGTAACAAGCCCTTCATGGCTGGGTCACCCGCCTCTCCTAGGGTGACGATGTTTGAAACCAACTCCCTCAACACTAAGGAGCACCTACGCCTATGTTCGCCAGTCCTGAGGAGGCCTTAGCCTTCGTTCGCTCCGAGGGCGTGGAGTTTGTCGACGTCCGGTTCTGCGACCTGCCCGGCATCATGCAGCACTTCACGATCCCTGCGACGGCGTTCACCGAGAGCGCGTTCGCCGACGGCTTGATGTTCGACGGATCCTCGATCCGCGGCTTCCAAGCCATCCACGAGTCCGACATGAAGCTCATGCCGGATGTCAAGACGGCCTTCGTCGACCCGTTCCGGGCGCGCAAGACCCTCGTCGTGAACTTCTCCATCGTGGACCCGTTCACAGGGGAGCCGTACTCGCGCGACCCGCGGAACATCGCCGCCAAAGCGGAGGCGTATCTGGCGTCGACGGGCATCGCCGACACCGCCTTCTTCGCGCCGGAGGCCGAGTTCTACATCTTCGACTCGGTGCGCTACGAGACCAACGAGCACGAGTCGTTCTATCACATCGACTCCAACGAGGCGTGGTGGAACACAGGGCGCGAGGAGCCGGGTGGCAACCTCGCCTACAAGACCCGGATCAAGGGCGGCTACTTCCCTGTCTCGCCGTCCGACCAGATGGCTGACCTGCGTGATCAGATGGTCCACAACCTGGCCGCGGCCGGGCTGGACATGGCACGCGCGCACCACGAGGTCGGCACCGCGGGACAGCAGGAGATCAACTACCGCTTCTCGTCCTTGCTGCGCGCCGGCGATGACTTGATGAAATTCAAGTACATCATCCGCAACACCGCCTGGGAGGCGGGCAAGACCGTCACCTTCATGCCCAAGCCGATCTTCGGCGACAACGGCTCAGGCATGCACTGCCACCAGTCGCTGTGGCTGAACGGGGAACCGCTCTTCTTCGACGAGCGCGGTTACGGCGGCCTGTCGGATCTGGCGCGGTGGTATATCGGTGGCCTGTTGGCCCATGCGCCGGCGCTGCTCGCGTTCACCAACCCGACCGTCAACTCCTACCACCGCCTGGTCCCCGGCTTCGAGGCCCCAGTCAACCTGGTGTACTCGCAGCGCAACCGGTCGGCGTGCATCCGGATCCCGGTGACAGGCTCCAGCCCGAAGGCCAAGCGGATCGAGTTCCGTGTGCCTGATCCCTCGTCCAACCCGTATCTCGCGTTCTCCGCCCAGTTGATGGCCGGCCTCGACGGGATCAAGAACCGGACCGAGCCCGCGGATCCAGTCGACAAGGATCTGTATGAGCTCCCGCCCGCGGAGCACGCCGCGATTCAGCAGGTGCCCGGCTCCCTTCCGGAGGTGCTGGACGCGCTGGAGCAGGACCATGAGTTCCTGACCGACGGCGACGTGTTCACACCCGATCTGATCTCGACCTGGATCGACTACAAGCGCACCCGTGAGGTCGACCCGCTGCGTCTGCGCCCGCACCCGCACGAGTTCGAGCTGTACTACGACATCTGAGCCGACGCTCAAACAGTCGAACGAGGGGCGTTCCCGCTGAGCGGGGGCGCCCCTCGTTCGTTTCCCCGCCCCGCGCCGCGCCGCGGGGCCCCGCGGCGCCTAGTCCACGATCCGGCCAAGGCTCAGCCCTCGGGCGGCCATGCCGCCTGAGAGGAAGCTGACAGCTCACGGGTTATCGTTGTCTTCGGCGAGTCCGCCTCGCCCCGCCCGGCAGCGCCACCCGACCAACCACCTGTGAGGAACCCGAGATGACCGTCCTAGGCCGCCCGATGATGCTCTCCAAGATCCACCGGGCCACGGTCACCGACGCGAACCGGGATTACATCGGCTCCATCACCATCGACGCGGACCTGCTCCGCGCCGCCGGCCTGGCGCCGCATCAGCAAGTGGACGTCCTGAACGTGACGAACGGCCACCGTTTGACCACCTACACCATCGAAGGGGCGCCCGGATCGGGCGCCGTCACCGTCAACGGGGCGGCGGCGCGCCTGGCGGCCAAGGGCGACCTGGTGATAGTCGTGGGCTACGGAATCGTCGCGGAGAACGCGGTCGCCGGCCACCAGCCAAAGGTGGTCTTCGTCGACCAATGCAACCGCCCCGTCCCAGGGGCCGCCGTTCACACCACACCCACCGCCCACACCGCCCAAGTCCCCCACCCCGCCGCGCGGCGCCACGCCTGACAAGGAAGATCCCAGCCATGAACAGAGCCCCGACCTGGTTGACGCGAGCCCTCATCAAGGCGGCGCTGGTGGCGATGGGCGCCATCGTGGTCTGGCAAGCCGTCGGCGTGCTCACGCCGTTGATCATGGTGGTGGTGACCGCCCTGTTCGTGGCGCTCGCGATCGAGCCGCCAGTCGATTGGCTGGTCAAGCGTGGCTGGAAACGGGGCTTGGCGACCGGCGCCGTGATGGTCGGGGTGTTCCTCGCGGTGGCCGCCGCCGGCGCGGCCTTCGGCAGCATGCTGGTCGGCCAGATCGGTGAGCTGGTCGAACAGATCCCCAGGGTCTACGAGCAGGTGGCCGAATGGATCGCGCGACGCTTCGACGCCGAGATCCCCACCCAGAACGAGGCCCTCCAACAAGTGGTTCAATCCTGGGGCGCCACTCTGGCGGCCAACGCCTGGGCGGTCGGCGCACGCGCCTTCTCTGGCCTGGTCTCAGCGCTGGGCCTGGTCCTGCTCGTGTATTACATCTCGGCGCAGGGGCCCAAGCTGCGCGCCACCATCTGCGCGCCGCTGCCCCCGGAGCATCAGCGCCTGGTGTTGCGCGTCTGGGCGACAGCTCAGGAGAAGACGGCCGGCTACATCTCGTCCCGTGTCATCTTGGCGCTGATCAACGCCGTGGCGACGTTCATCATGCTGTCGATCCTCCAGGTCCGCTACGCCCTGCCGCTGGCTTTGTTCTGCGGCGTCGTCTCACAGTTCGTCCCGACGGTCGGCACTTACCTGGGCGGCGCCGGCCCGGTGCTCATCGCCCTGACCCAGGATCCAGTCAAGGGCCTCGCGGTGCTCATCTTCATCGTGGCGTATCAGCAGGTCGAGAACTTCCTCCTCGCGCCGAAGCTCACCTCGAAGGCGATGGAGATCAACCCCGCGGTGGCGTTCTTGTCGGTCATCGCGCTCGGCACCCTCCTCGGCCCGGTGGGCGCGCTCCTCTCCCTGCCGATCGTCGCCACCTTCCAGGCGATCATCTCGACTTACGTCCACCGCTACAGCCTCGTCGAGGACGATCTGCTGGTCCAGGACACGCCCACCGCCAAGCCGCCGAAGCCCGCCGACCCGCCGCCCGATGCCGTGCCTGAAGCCTCGCTCCCAGGTCACGAATAGAACAACCGGTCGAAGACCTGCCGAGCGCGTCGCGCGAGCCGCGCACGTTCCTCAGGGAGGGACGCCCCAGCGGCCGGCCCGTGGCCGAGCAGGCGCGCCACACCCCTCAGGTGCCGCCCGTCGGACGGGACCACGTCCTGCGCCGGCCCGACCCGCCCGGTCCACAGGACGTTGGCGTTGCGGATCGACATCGCCTGCATCCACGACTCGATCAGGATCCTGGCGTCGCGCTCCCCCATCAGCCCCGCCGCGACCGCGCCTTCGAGCGCTTCGACCGTGCCCGTGACACGCAGCTCGGGGTGGTCGAACGAGTGCCGCATCTGGTAAAGCTGAGCCACCCACTGCACGTCGAGCAGCCCGCCCGGGCCCAGTTTGAGGTGCCGCGCCGGTTCCACGCCCCGCGGCAGCCGCTCCGCGTCGATCCTCGCCTTCATCAGCCTGAGGTCCTTCAGCTCCCCGGGGCCGAGCCCGCCCGCTGGGCGGCGCGCCGCCTCGGCCACGGCCATGAACTCCGCCGCGACAGACTTAGACCCGGCCACAGGCCGGGCGCGGAGCAACGCCTGCCGCTCCCAGGTGTGCGCCCAGCGTCCGTAATACTCGCGGTAAGCCGCCACCGACCGCACCAGCTCGCCGGAGCGGCCCTCTGGCCGCAGATCCGGGTCGATCTCCAAAGTCGGCTCCGACCCGACCTGGCTCAGCAATCGCATCACCAACGAGGCCACGGCGACAGCCTGGGCCCCGGCCGCGGCCTCATCCGCCCCCGGTCGGGGCCGATGCGCGAACAGCACGTCGGCATCGGACCCGATCGCCATCTCCCGGCCGCCGAGTGACCCCATCGCGATCACCGCCACGTCCGTCAGCGCTCCACCGGCGGCATCTGCGATCTGCGCCGCCGCCAGGTCGAACACGGCCTGAAGCGCCACACCGGCCACGGTCGACACAGCGAAACGCGCGGCGCCGTCGTCGAGCACCCGCAACGCCATCCCCGTGGCGAGTCGCGTCAGCTCCCGTCGCCGCAGCGCGCGTGCCGCCTCCGCGCCGGATGCCGCGTCGGGCCGCCGTTGCACGATCGCGTCCAGTTCCGCCCGCAGCTCCGCCGCCTGCCGGGGCTCCAGGTCCGTGTCGTTGGCGAGCCAGCGCACCACGTCCGGCGAGCGGTCCACGTTCTGCGCGACGTAGGCGGAGGCGGCCAGCGCGTGCGACAGCCGCTCAGCCGCCCCGGCCGAGTCCCGCAGCATCCGCAGGAACCAGGGCGCCGAGCCCAGCGCCTCCGAGACCCGCCGGAAGGACAGCAGGCCCGCGTCCGGGTCCGCGCCCTCGGCCAGCCAGCCGAGCATGACGGGCAGCAGTTGACGTTGGATCGCGCTGCGGCGCGACACTCCGCTGGTCAGCGCCGCGATGTGGCGCATCGCGCCCTCCGGGTCGCGGTAGCCGAGGGCGGCCAGGCGGGACTTCGCCGCGCCTGGGGCGAGGACCGCCTCGCCAGCGGACAGCCGGGCGGTGGCGGGCAACAGCGGCCGGTAGTAGAGCTCCTCGTGGAGGGAACGGACCTCGCGGCGGGTGTCCCGCCAGGCCCGTTCCAGCTCCATGCCCGGGTCCTTGGCGGCGCCGCCCGCCGGGGCGGGCGTGTCCGCCCGCGGCAGCCGGACCGAGCGCGCGAGGCGCCGCAGGTCGGCTGGCGCGCTCGGCATCAGGTGGGTGCGGCGCAACCGGTAAAGCTGTGTCCTGTGTTCCAGGACGCGCAGGAAGCGGTAGCACTGCGCGAGCCGCGCCGCGGGGACCCGCCCGACGTACCCGCCGTCCCGCAGCGCCGCCAACGCCCCGAGCGTGGACGCGCCGCGCAGCGTCGGGTCGGCTCGGCCGTGCACCAGTTGCAGCAGCTGGACGCTGAACTCGACGTCTCTCAGCCCACCGCGTCCGAGTTTGATCTGTCGGTCCGCCTCGGCTGGGGGCACGTTCTCTTCGACTCGGCGGCGCATCGCCTGGGCGTCCTCGACGAAGTTCGCCGATTCGACGGCGTTCCACACGAACCCACGCGTCGCCTCGTGCCAGGCCAGTCCCAACTCCATGTCCCCGGCCGCCGGCCGGGCCTTGAGCAGGGCCTGGAACTCCCAGGTCTGGGCCCATTTGCGGTGATACGCGAGGTGTGAGGCCAGCGTGCGCACCAACGGGCCGTTCTTGCCTTCTGGGCGAAGATTCGGGTCGACCTGCCAGATCGCCGGTTCTTTCGCCGGGGCGAACGTGACGCGCTGCAGCGCGGCCGCGAGCTGGGTCGCCACTTCGATGGCGCGTTCCTCTAAGACCGAGGCCCGGGCGGGTTCCGCCACATAGACCACGTCGACGTCCGAGACATAGTTCAGCTCCCGGCCGCCGGTCTTGCCCATCGCGATGACGGCGAGTCGCGCGTCCTCGTGGCCGGGGGTCTGCACGCGGGCGACAGCGAGCGCCGCCTCGAGCACCCCGGTGGCGAGATCTGCCAGGGCCGCCCCGACCCGCTCGAACAGCTTCAGCGGCGCCTCGGAGGCCAAGTCCTCGGCCGCGATGCTGAGGAGAGCTGCCCGGTAGGCGAGTCGCAGGGGTTCGACGGCGCCCGAGGCGGCGACTGGGACGGCCGCGGCGGGGTCGGCGCCGACCGCGCTGAGCAGTGCGGCGCGCGAGGCCGCCTGCTGGGGGGTGACGGCCGCGCCGGCCGGCGGCACGGCATCGTCCGCCAACACCTCGGCGGCGTCAGGAATCGCCTGGCTTGAGAGCTGTGCGACGTGCTCCGGGTGGCGCACCAGGTGGTCGCCGAGCGCGGCCGAACCCCCCACCACGGCCAGCAGCCGGCGCCATGTGTCCTGCTCGGCGGCCGCGCGGGCCAGCGCCGCCCTGCCACCTGGCGCCTCGGCGACGCGCGTCAACGCGAGCAGGGCGAGGTCCGGGTCTGCGACGGCGGCCAGCTGTTCTGGGGCGGGTGTCGGGGCGCCGGCTCGGGCGATCTCCTGGAGCAGAGCCCCGCCGCGGGCCGCGTCCGCGACACCGGCGCGAGCCAACTCCCCCAGTTTGGACTGAACGCGACCCCCGCCGGCCGCCCCCTGGCTGGTCACAATATGGGCAGGAAGCGCTCGAGCTCGTAGGCGGTGACCTGGGCCCTGTATTCGGCCCACTCTTGGCGTTTGTTCCGCAGCACGAACTCGAACACATGTTCACCTAATGTCTCGGCGGCCAGCTCGGATGCACCCATAATCCGCGTCGCCTCGTCCAGCGAGCGCGGCAGCGGGTCTATCCCGAGCGCGCGCCGCTCGGCGTCGGTCAACGCCCAGACGTCGTCCTCCGCCTCCGCCGCGAGAGGCAGATCGTCCTCGATCCCCTTCAGGCCGGCGGACAGAATCATCGCGAACGCCAAATACGGATTGACGGCGGAATCCATCCCGCGGAACTCGACGCGCGCGGTTTGAGGTTTGCCCGGCTTGTACATCGGCACGCGTAACAACGCCGAGCGGTTGTTGTGCCCCCAGCAGATGTAATTCGGGGCCTCGGCGCCGCCCCAGAGCCGCTTGTAAGAGTTGACGAACTGATTCGTGATCAGCGACATCTCCGGCGCGTAGCGCAGCACCCCGGCCATGAAGTTCCGCGCGATCTTCGACAGCTCGTATTCGGCGCCGGCGTCGAAGAACGCGTTCTGGTCGCCTTCGAACAGGGAGAAGTGGGTGTGCATGCCGCTGCCCGGATACTCCGCCATGGGCTTCGGCATGAACGAGGCGAACACACCTTCCGCCAGGGCCGCCTCCTTGACCACGCTGCGGAACGTCATGATGTTGTCCGCCATGGTCAAAGCGTCCGCGTAACGCAGGTCGATCTCGTTTTGACCCGGACCGGCCTCGTGGTGGGAGAACTCCACCGAAATGCCCATCGATTCGAGCATCTCGATGGCGACCCGCCTGAAATCGTTCGTGGAGCCGCGGGCGGTGTGGTCGAAGTATCCGCCGGAGTCGAGCGGCACCAGCGGGTTCGTGGAGCGGCCCGTGCCTGACTTGAACAGGTAGAACTCGACCTCCGGATGGGTGTAAAAACTGAAGCCCATGTCCGCGGCGCGCTTCAGGGCGCGCCTGAGCACGTGCCGGGGATCAGCTGGACTCGGCTCGCCCTCCGGTGTGTGGATGTCGCAGAACATCCGCGCCGTGCCGTGCCGCTCGCCGTGCCACGGCAGCAGCTGGAAGGTGGTCGGATCGGGCACCGCCACCATGTCCGCCTCATAAACCCTGGTGAAGCCCTCGATCGCGGACCCGTCGAAGCCGATCCCCTCTAGGAAGGCGCCCTCGAGTTCCGCTGGGGCGATGGCGACCGACTTGAGGATCCCCAACACGTCGGTGAACCACAGGCGGATGAAGTGGATCTCCCGCTCCTCCATCGCCCGAAGGACGTACTCCTGCTGCCTGTCCATTCCGCAACTCCTTCGCTTCGCTCCATATCTGCGTCGAGGATCCATCTTTTCACCGGCGTGTGTCGCGCACGTTACCGGCGCCCGGCTCGGCGCGAATGATCCCGACCGACCGAACAGGCGTCCAAAGGCCCGATCCAGCCCGCGGACCAGCGCTAGACTCAGGGCAAACTCGTCTTGGGCGAGGGCTCCCAGAGGCGAGCGATCGAGTTAGGTGCGCCACATTGTCTAAATCGCCACTCCCCCAAGCAGATCCCGACGCCCACCCGACAGGTTTTGGGCGCTTGACACGCCTCGGGGCCGTCCTGGCCGTCGGCTCGCTGGCCGTGACCGGCCTGGTGTTGTCCCAGGACGCGCCCGCCGAAGCGGTGTTCGCGACCAACGACAACGCCCCTTTCGGGAACCTCATCGACTGGTTCGACTGGGGCGGCGGCGGCGCCATTCCGATGGGCCAATATACGAACACCCGCGTCGTCGGCGCCTCCGAGATCGTCACGGTCTGCACGCTGAGCAACGCCACCAGCGCGTTGAAGTCGTACAAGCCTGGCGGCTTCCAGGGCGACGGCCTCGACAACCTGTACAACGTCGGCGGCACCGACGGGGCGAACACGATGAACATCGGAATAACAAACGTCGAAAAAAGGGTTGACGTCAACTTCGACGTCAGCTGCACCATGAAGGTCGGCACGGTCGGCGGGTCGGACCACGTCACTGTGGACATTCCTGGGCTGGTCGTGGCTGACGCCGAATCGTCGGTCGTCGACCGAGGCGAGTTCATCGAGGCTCGACCGGCTTCGCCCAGCACCACGACGTGGCGTCTGATCGGCCGCTACCTGGGTGAGGGCTGCGACTCCTCTCTGGAGGCGAACCTTGGCGCCGACGGCGCCCTCAACTTCAAGCCGGTGCCCGACCAGTGCACGTCCGGCAGCCCGACAGCGGTGCTTTTCATGGACGGTTCCGCCGGCGCCCACATCAGGATGTTTGGCGCATCCACCACCGCCGTCGCGATCGGCGTCGTGAGCTATGTCGACTACGCGGACGGCCCCGCGAGCTACGGCGCCGCCGGCGTGTTGGACTTCCCCTCGTGGAGCGGCGGCGAGGTGCAGCCGGGCGTGTCCGACCTGATGAGTTCCGATCTGAAGCTCGCGACCATCGGCCAGCCGCAGACCCGGCTCGGACACTTGACCGACGGCGAGCCGCTGCCGCCGTTCAGCGCCGACGCGAAGGGCGACGACAACAACGCCGAGACGAACGACGAGGATCTCGCTGTGCCCGCCGCGATCACCGGGTACAGGGGCGGGGTGGTCATCATCAAGGACTTGGTCTGCGCCGGGCCTGGCCGGGTGTTCGCTTGGATCGACTTCAACGGGGATTCCGTGTTCGACCCCGTCACCGAGCGGGGCGGCCCGGTCCCGACCACAGCCGGGGGCCTTGTGACGCCAGCGGCGATCCCGTGCGGCGCGCAAGCGGGCGAGGAGAAGACCTTCTCGGTCGCATGGAACGTCCCGGCCGACGCGAGGCCGACCGCGCCAGGCGAGAAGACACTGGTGCGCATCGGCATCACCACGGATCAGCGCCCCGCCGAACAGCCGATGCTCCTAGCGATCGGCGGCGAGTTAGAAGACCACGCGGTCGATTTCGAACTGGATCCATACATCGTCACCAAGGCCTCGAACGGTTCGGCCTAGGCGCGCGCCGGCAGGATCGTGACATACACGGTCACCGTCGCCACACCGGTCGGGGACGCCTCCTCGACGCAGCCGGCGACCATCCGGGTGCGTGACGACCTCGCCGCGGTCCTGGACGGGGCGGTCTTCCTCGACGCGAGCGCCAGCGACACGGCAGAGCCGCACGGCGTTTTCACACTGGACGGCACGGAGCTGAACTGGGTGGGCCCGCCGCCAGCGCCCGGCAAGTCGGTCGAGCTGACCTATTCCGTCCTGATCGACGACACGGCAGACCGCGAGTTCTGGAACGTCGCCTGGGTCGACAACCCGGCGTTCTCGGGGGCCATCACGTGCGCCATCGCCGGAACCAGCGGGCGCGATCCGGTGACAGACGAGCCGTGCGCGACGCACAGCTTCGACGCCCCGGCGCTGCAGATAACCAAGACGTCGACCCACAAGTCCTCGGATCGGGCCGGCGCGGTCGTCACCTACACGGTGACCGCGACCAACATCGGCCCCGGCGACTACACAGCCGCGGCGCCCGCCTGGGTCCTGGACGATTTGTCTGGCTTGATCGACGATTTCGAGTACGCCGGCGACATCTCAGCCAACCGAGTCGGCACGTTGATCCGCGAGCCGGACTCGGCGAACCCGGTGATCGGGTGGTATGGGCCGCTGGACGCGAACGACTCGGTCACCCTGACCTACTCGGTGCGTCAACTCTCGGTGGGCGACGGTGTGGTGCGCAACGTGGCGTGGAGCCCGCAAGATCCCACCGCGCCTGAGACACCCGACTGCGCCCAAAGCCCAGACCCGGCGCGCGGCGAGCCGTGCGCCACGGATTCCTTCGGGGTGCCCCGCATCCAAATGCACAAGACGTACACGGCTTCTCCCGAGACGCCCGTCCCAGGCGGCAAGGTGACCTACACCATCACGGCCAAGAACACCGGCGGCGCGGCTTTCGCCCCCGACCGGCCGCTGGTGCTGGCCGACAACCTGACGGACGTGCTCGACGGGACCAACCTGGACCCGGCGAGCCTCCAGGCGACCATTGACGGTCAGGCGGCCGACCCGCCGACCTTCGACCCGGCGACCGCCCACGTGTATTGGACGGGCCCGCTGGATCAAGGCGCGACCGTCGAGATCGTCTACACGGTCGAGATCACGGGCAGCGGCAACGGGTTGTTCCGCAACGTCGCCTGGGCGCCGCGCGGACAGAACCCGCCACCCGCGCCAGGCGGCAACCCGCCCGCGACCCCGCAGTCCTGCGACTCCGCGGTCGGCCTCGACCCGACCACTGGCGAGCCTTGTTCCGAGTCGGCTCGGCCGCGACCGCTGCTGACCCTCTCGAAGACGGTCGCCACGGAGCCCATCCTCGGGGCGCTGGCGGGAACCAAGGTGACCTACACGATCACTGGGGCCAACGCCAACCAGGCCCCCTACACCGAGGACAACCCGGCTCGCGTGTGGGACGACATCGGCCCCTCCCTCGAGGGCGCGGTCTACAACGACGACGCCATCGCCACCTTGGGCAACCCGGCCGGCGCGCCCGCCGAACAACCCAGCTTCGACGCGGCGGCGGGGATCCTGCGCTGGGAGGGCCCGCTCGACAAGGGCCAGACCGTCACGATCACCTACAGCGTGACGCTGCTGCCATCCGGGCCGGGGACTTTGCGCAACGTGGCCTGGGAGCCGGTCGACCCGGCTGATCCGGGGACCACCGCGCCCGCTTGCGAGCAGCCGCCGGGCGACCCGGACGATCTGACGACCCACGAGGTGTGCGCGGCCGCGGATCTGGCGCGCCCGCTGCTCCAGATCACCAAGGAGGCGGACCAGACCTCCAAGGACGCGCGTTACCGCGACACCATCCACTACACCGTGACCGCCCGCAACGTGGGCGACGCCGACTTCACCACGGGCAGCCAAGCGCTGGTGCGCGACGACTTGACGCAGACCCTGGACGACGCGCTGGCGCCTGCCGAACTCAAGGCGAGCCGGGGAGCGGCGCCCGTCTTCGACGCCGCGTCCAAGCTGATCACTTGGTCGGGGACGCTCCCGGTGGGGGCGTCGGTGGTGATCGAATACGACGTGGAGCTGCGCGACTTCGGCGCCTCCTCGGATCAAGTGGTGGTCGATGTCGCCTGGTCGCCCAAGGATCAGACGTCCACCAGCGCGCCCGCTTGCGTCGCGGTGACGGGCGGGGTCGACGACCAGTCGGCGGAGCCCTGCGCGCGCGTCGCCTTCAAGCTGCCTTTGCTCAAGATCACCAAGACGACTGACAGCGCCGGGGCCGGCCCGCAGGTCGGCGATCACCTGACCTTCACCATCGATGTGGAGAACGTGGGTCAGGCGCCTTACACCCAGGACCGCCCTGCGACGCTGGTCGACTCGTTGGCGGGGACCCTGGCCGACGCAACCCTGGTGGGCCAGCCGGTGATCACACCGACTGGGATGCCCGGCGACACGTTCATCTGGGAGAACATCATGCGCTACCTGACCATGACGTCGGTGCTAGCCGTGGGTGAATCCCGCCAGATCGTCTATCAGGTGATCCTGACATCCAGCGGCGACGGCCGGATCGCGAACGTCGCCTGGGAGCGCACCGGCCCGAGCGGGCAGAACCCGCCGACCTGCCAGGACGCGCCCGATGGCGTGGATCTGGCGACCGGCGCGCCCTGCGCCTTGGCCGCGATCGACTTCCCGGTGCTGCGCGTCGCGAAATCCTCGAACATGCCCGCCAACGTGACCGCGCCACACCCCATCGACTACACGGTGCGCGCCACCAATATCGCGCCCGGCGCCGACTTCACCCAGGGGAGTCCCGCACACGTCTACGACGACCTCAGCGGGATCGTGCCCGCCTGCGGCGAGTTGGTCACAGGGTCGCTCAAGGCCACCCGGGACGGCCAGCCGACCGCTGCCCAACCGACCTGGGACGAGGCGACCGGCCTGATCCACTGGGAGGGGCCGCTCGCCCGCGGCGACACCGTGGTGATCACCTACCAGGTCACCTACCAACAGTGCGCGGCCATCGCGCTGGTCAACGTCGCGTGGCAGCCCGCCGACCCGACCGGCGCCCCGGAGGCGCCCGTGTGCCTGAGCGTCGCCGGCGGCGTCGACTCCCTCACCGGGCAGCCGTGCGGGCGCGCCGACTCCCCGACCAGGACCGTCGAGCTGACCAAGACGGTCAAGCTCGTCGACGCCACCGGCCAGCCGGTCGCCACCCCTCGGCCGGGGGACCGCGCGGTCTACACCATCACCGCGTCCAACGCCGGCGAGATCCCGTACACCGAACAAGTCCCGCTGGTGCTGCGCGACGACATCGCCGCGCTGCTCCAAGGGGCCACCCTCGTCGGCGACCCGACGGCCACGTGGGCGCCTGCGAGCGCCGACCCGGACGCCGACTCCGGCGCCTTCGAGATCCTCGACGGCGGCATCGTCTGGCGGGGCGTCCTCGCCGTGGGTCAGCAGGTGACGCTGAGCTACGAGGCGGTCCTGACCGCCAGCGGCCTCGGGCGGATCACGAACACGGTCTGGGAGCCCGCCGACCCGTATGCCCCCAACCCGCCCGCGCCCACCTGCGATCCAGCCGACACGAACCCGGCCGAGGCCTGCGCGCGCACGGAGTTCGACCGGCCCCTGCTCACCGTCGACAAGACGTCCACACCGTCCAGGACACCCCTCGAGACCGGCGACACCGTCACGTACACCGTCACCTTCGAGAACGTCGGCGCGGCGGACTTCGACGCCGTCGACGCGCCAGCCATGCTGTTCGACTCGTTGGCGTCCCTCGGCGACGGCGTCGCCTACAACGGGGACGCGGCGGTGGGCTGGGATCAGCCCACCCCGCCGCCGGGCGCCGTGACCTATGACCAGGCCACGCAGTTGATCTCCTGGACCGGTCCACTGGCTGTGGGGCAGAAAGCCTGGATCACGTACAGCGTCACGCTGCGCCAGGCCGGCCCGGCCAGCCTCGTGAACGTGGCCTGGGCCCCTGACACGCCCGCCGAATCCGACCCCCCGGACTGTGCGACCCGCTCCGCGGCGCCCGTGACCTGCGCGGCCGCGACCGAGACCAGAACCCTCACGCACATCGAGAAGACGACACAGGGCCCCGCCGCGCCCCGCGCCGGCGACCGCCTGACCTACACCGTTCATCTGACCAACATCGGCGACGCGGCGTACACCCAAGCCAGCCCCGCGCTCATCGTCGACGACCTGACCGAGCTGCTCCTCAACGCCCGCTACAACGACGACGCGCAGACCACGCCCGCCAGCGGGACCATCACGGTGGCCGACGGCCGCCTCACGTGGTCCGGTCCGCTTGACGCGCACGCGACGGTGACGCTCACGTTCTCGGTCACGCTGACCGCCGCCGCCGGCGGCGCCGTCGAGAACCTCGCCTGGTCGCCCGTCGAGTTGACCGACCCGCCACCCGACCAAGCGGTCGACTGCCCGATCAGCGCGGACGCCCCCGACCCGCTCAGCGCCACGCTGTGCGCCGCCACCGAGACACGCCGCACCAACGTCGCGATCACCAAGGAGGTCACCGGCCCGCCAGGCGTGCCACGCACCGGCGACCTGCTCACCTACACCGTCAAGATGAAGAACACAGGCACGGTCGATTTCTCCCCGCAGCGCCCCGCGGTGCTCGTGGACGATCTCACCGAGGTGCTCCAGACCGCGCTCTATCTGCGTGACGCGTCCGTCTCCTACGACCTGACCGCGCCCAGCCCGGTCCCGCAGCCCGTCTACAGCGCGCCGCGCATCACGTGGAGCGGCCCACTCGCCCAGGGCCAGACCGTCACGTTGACGTATACGGTCCGGTTGCGCGGCTCGACCGTCGCGGACGCCACCAACACGGCCTGGTCGCCGGCCGACCCGTTCAGCCCCACCCCGCCGCCGATGCCGACCTGCCGTGCCGACGGGACCGACCCGGGTCCGCTGGCGAGCGGCGTCGACGGCGCCACGGGCGAGGCTTGCGCCACAGCCACGCTGCACCGCGCCTTGACCTCGATCAAGAAGTCGGTCAGCCCGGCGGGGACGGCGCTGCCAGGCGAGACGCTGACCTATTCGATCACCGTCCTGAACATCTCCGGCGCAGACTTCACCGATCAGGACGAGGCCGTGGTGTGGGACGACATCAGCGATGTGCTCGCGGACGCCGACTGGGTGGCCGACTCGCTCACGGTGGACGGGATCGGGACCGCGACCCGGACGGGAGACTTGATCCGCTGGAGCGGGGCGCTGCCGAGCGGACAAAGCGCGGTCGTCAGCTACGCCGTCCAGGTGAGGCCGACCAGCGACGGCAACTTCCGCAACGTCGCCTGGGTGCCGCTCGACCCGGAGGCGACCGATCCCGCCGCCCCCGGCTGCGCCGGGTCGAACGACGGCAGCCAGACATCGTCGGTCGCCAGCGGCGAGCTCTGCGCCGGCCTGACGGTCACCGGCCCATCGCTGGCGATCCGCAAACAGTCCCGCCCGACGGGCACGCTCCTGCCAGGCGACATCGTGACCTACACGATCACCGCGTCGAACGTCGGCGCTGGACCGTTCACCCTGACCGAGCCGATGGTGATCCTGGACGATCTGACCGACCTGCTCGGCGAGGCGGAACTCGTGCCCGGGAGCCTCGACGCCTCGACGGGCGCGGCGCCGACAGTCGCCGAAGGGCTGTTGCGTTGGTCCGGCGCCGTCCCCGCCGACACGTCCGTCACCATCACATACCAGGTCAAACTGCTGGGCGGCGGCGACGGTGGCGCCCGCAACGTCGCCTGGAGTCCCGCCGGAGGCGGGACCGATCCGCCCGCGTGCGACGGATCCGAGACCGCGGTGTGCGCCGCTGACGAACTCCTCTTGCCCAAGCTGACGCTCACCAAGGAACTGGTCACGCCCGGTCCGTACACACAAGGCGCGGTCGGGCGTTACCGGCTGACCGTCGCGAACACCGGCCAGGCGCCTTTCACCGGCGCCAGGCCCGCCGAGGTGTTGGACGATCTGAGCGGCATGTTGGACGGCTCGGTCTTCCGGGGCGACCAGACGGCATCGTCCAGCCTTGGCGGCGCCGTCGCGCAACCGACTTTCCTGACGCCGCTGCTGCGCTGGAGCGGACCCCTGGCCGTCGGCGAGGTCGTCTCGATCGAATATTCGGTGACGTGGCGCGCGGACGGCGACGGTGTGATCCGCAACATCGCGTGGCAGCCAGCCGACCCTGACGCGCCCGTCACGCCCAAATGCAACCTGCTCCTGCGTGAGGTCGACGCCGAGACCGGCGAGGTCTGCGCCGCGGTCGACGCGCATCGGCCGCTCTTGACGCTGGAGAAGACCTCGGACGGCCATGGACGCGAACTGGCCCCCGGCGACAAGGTGACCTACGAGATCACGGCGACCAACTCCGGGGACGCCGACTACACCACCGCCGCCAATGCGGTCGTGATGGACGATCTGAGCGCGCTGGCGGATGGCGCCACCTTCAACAACGATCTGAGCGCGACCGTCGCCGGCGAGACGGCGGCGCCGCCGAGCTACGACCCGGCGACGGGGATCATCCGTTGGGCCGGTCCCCTCAAGGTGGACCAAAGCGTGACGATCAAGTTCTCGATCACACTGACCGGCGGCGGCAACGGCG
>JAITLE010000236.1 GCA_031278075.1 Bifidobacteriaceae bacterium
CGCGCTGATCGGCGAAGGCTGGCACAAGGGCGCCGGCGCGCCCCACGCCGAAGTCGAGGCCCTAGCCGACGCCGCCGAACGCGGCGCCGATCCGGCGGGCGCGACCGTCTACAGCACACTTGAGCCCTGCAACCACGTCGGCCGGACCGGTCCGTGCGCGCGCGCCCTGGTCGAGGCGAAGGTCGCCAAGGCGGTGTTCGCCCTGACCGACCCGAACCCCCAGGCCGCGGGCGGCGCGCACTACCTGGCCGGCCACGGCGTCGAGGTCGAGGGAGACGTGGACGCGCGGCGCGGGATCGTGCTCAACCGCCCCTGGACCCACGCGATGAAGTCGGGCCGGCCCTTCGTCACCCTGAAACTGGCCTCGACCATGGACGGGCGGGTGTCCGCCCCGGACGGCTCGTCGCAATGGATCACGGGGCCCGAAGCTCGCGCCCACGCGCACCTGCGGCGCGCGGAGGCGGACGCGATCGTCGTGGGGACGGGCACGTTCTTCGCGGACCGGCCGCGGCTCACCGCCCGGCGTGAGGACGGCTCCCTTTACGAACACCAGCCGCTGCGTGTGGTGGTCGGGGAGCGGGAGATCGGCGACCTGGACTATGTGCAGGTCCGCAGCCACTGCCCGTCGGAGGTGCTGCGGGTGCTCGCGGAGCGGGAGGTGCGGCACGCGCTGCTGGAGGGCGGCCCGATCCTCGCGGCGGCTTTCGCCCGCGCCGGCTTGATCGACGAAGTGCATCTCTACCTCGCCCCCGCGCTGCTCGGCGCGGGCCTCGCCTCGATCGCGCCGCTCGGAGTGGAGTCGGTGGACCAGGCGCTGCGTTGGCGCACGCGACACGTCGAACGAGTCGGGAACGACGTGTTCGTGGAAGTCGGGCGGTAGCCGTGTTCACGGGGCTGGTGGAAGAAGTCGGTCGGGTCGTCGAGGCGACGACGACCCGTCTGGGTGTGGAGGCGCGGCTGGTCCTGGCGGACGCCAAGCCCGGCGATTCGATCGCGGTGGACGGGGTGTGCTTGACGCTCACAGAAGTGGACGATTCCGTCTTCGGCGCCGACCTGATGACGGAGACGCTGCGACGCACCACGTTGGGCAGGCTTGGCCCGGGCCACCCCGTCAACTTGGAGCGGGCGATGCCGGCCGCGGGCCGTTTCGGTGGACACATAGTGCAGGGCCACGTGGACGGGGTCGCGGCGCTCGCCGCGCGGGACGGCGGCGACCTGGCGTTCGCGCTGCCGCCCGGGTTGGCGCGCTATGTCGCCCCGAAGGGGTCGGTGGCGTTGAACGGAGTGTCGTTGACAGTGGTGGCGGCGCAAGACGACCTGTTCACGGTCTCGCTCATCCCGGCGACGCTGCGGTCCACCACCCTGGGCGGTCTGAGGGTGGGGGACGCGGTGAACGTCGAGGTCGACATCGTCGCCAAATATGTGGAGCGGCTGGTGGCCGCGTGATCCGCACCGGCACGGTCGAGGAGGCGCTGGACGCGATCCGGGCCGGCCGACCGGTCCTGGTGGCGGACGACGCGGACCGCGAGAACGAGGCGGACGCGGTGATCGCGGCCGCGGGCGTCGCGCCCCAGTGGATCGCCTGGATCATCCGGCACTCCTCGGGTTACCTCTGCGCGCCGATGACGTCCGCGCGCGCCGACGCGTTGAACCTGCCCTTGATGGTCCCGAATTCGCAGGACCCGCGCCGCACGGCGTACACGGTCACCGTGGACGCGGCCCACGGGGTGGCGACCGGGATCTCGGCCGCGGACAGGGCCACGACCCTCCGGGTGCTGGCCGACCCGGCGTCCGGGCCGGACGATCTGATCCGGCCGGGGCATGTGTTGCCGTTGCGGGCTGTGGCGGGCGGCGTGTTGCACCGCGGCGGCCACACCGAGGCAGCGGTGGACTTGTGCCGGTTGGCGGGTCTGCCCGAGGTGGCCGGGATCGCCGAGATGGTGCGTGAGGACGGCTCCATGATGCGCCTGCCCGAGACCGCGGCCCTGGCGCGCCGCGAGGGGCTCGTGTTGTTGACGATCGCCGACTTGATCGCCTGGCGGCGAGCCAAAGGGGACGTGGCGGCGAAGGCGCCCGGCGGCGCCGCGGTCTGCGACGCCGCGCCGGGGCAGCGTGTGGCGCGCACCGGGCGGGCGGCGCTGCCGACCGAGCACGGCGAGTTCACGATCTGCGGCTACCGCGACCTGCGCACCGGCGACGAGCACGTCGCGTTGGTGGCGGCCGGGCCGGGCGGCAACGTGGTGCGGGTCCACTCAGAGTGTTTGACGGGCGACGCGTTCGGCTCGGCGCGCTGCGACTGCGGGGCGCAGCTCGCCGCGGGGATGCGGGCGGCTCAGGAACGGGGTGGCGCGGTCATCTATCTGACCGGGCACGAGGGCCGCGGCATCGGGCTGAAAGCGAAGATCGACGCGTACGCGTTGCAGGACCGCGGCCGGGACACGATCCAGGCGAATCTTGAGCTGGGCTGGCCCGTGGACCGGCGCGAGTACGGCGCGGCCGCGGCGATCATCCGTGACCTGGGGTTGGAGCCGATCACGTTGCTGACCAACAACCCGGCGAAGGTCGAGGGCCTCGGGGCGCTGGGGGTGAGGATCGCGGCGGTCGAGACCTTGGAGGTGGGCCGGACCGAGCATAACGCCGCCTACCTGGACACGAAGGCGCGGCGCATGGGGCACAAGTTGAACGGGGGACCGGGCGCGTGAGTGGCGGCGGCGCGCCGCGGCTGCGGCCGGACGGGCGGGGGCTGAGGATCGCGGTGGTCGCGTCGCTCTGGCACGCCGAGGTGATGGACGCCCTGATCGCGGGCGCGGCGCGGACCCTGCGCGGCGCCGGCGCGGAGTCGTTCTTGGTGCGCGTCCCCGGGGCGTTCGAGCTGCCGCTCGGGGTGTAGAGGGCGTTGGGTTACGCCGGTCCTGAGGCCAGCGGCGCGGTCGCGCTGGGCGTGGTGATCCGGGGCGGCACGCCGCATTTCGAATACGTCTGCTCAGCGGCGACGCAGGGACTGGCCCAAGTGGCTCTGGCGGCGGGCAAGCCTGTCGGGTTCGGGCTGTTGACCTGCGACGACGAGGCGCAAGCGCTCGACCGCGCAGGGTTGGCGTCTTCCAGCGAGGACAAGGGCTCGGAGGCCGCCCAGGCCGTCTTGGCGATGCTCCAGACCAATTGGCGCGGCGCGCCCCTATAGGCTGTGTGTTCCGTGAAGACTTTCGACCAGCTGTATAGCGAACTGCTCGCCAAGGACGCCGAGCGGCCGGCGGGCTCCACGACGGCACGGCTGCTGGCGGGCGGGGTGCACGGCATCGGGAAGAAGCTCTTGGAGGAGGCGGGCGAGACCTGGATCGCGGCCGAACACGAATCGGACGAACAGGTCGCGTTGGAGGTCTCCCAGCTGCTGTATCACGCGCAGCTGATCCTGGTGGCGCGTGGTGTGCCGCTCGCCAAGGTTTACGAGGTGCTGTGACATGTTGAGGATCGCGGTGCCGAACAAGGGGTCTCTCAGCGAGGCCGCCATCCAGATGCTGCGGGACTGCGGCTACGCGCAGCGCCGCGACGCCAGGGACCTGGTGTTGCTGGACCCGGCGCAGGACGTGGAGTTCTTCTACCTGCGGCCCCGAGACATCGCGGTCTACGTCGGCGCGGGCACCGTGGACGCGGGGATCACCGGCCGGGACCTGCTGGCGGACTCGGGGACCCAGGCGGTGGAGCACTTGGGGCTCGGGTTCGGGGCGTCGGTGTTCCGGTTCGCGGCGCGGGCGGGCGAGATCTCGGATGTGGGAGAGCTGGCTGGGCGGCGGGTCGCGACCTCCTACCCGGTGCTGGTCGCCGACTACCTGGCCGGGCGTGGGATCGAGGCGCGGGTTGTGCGTTTGGACGGCGCGGTGGAGAGCGCGGTCCAGCTGGGGGTTGCGGACGCCATCGCGGATGTGGTCTCGACCGGCACCACGCTGCGAGCCGCTGGTCTGGCCGTGTTCGGCGAGCCGCTGCTGGTCTCGGAGGCGGTGCTGATCCGGCGGGCGGACGGCATCGGCGACACGGCGGCTTTTGAACGGTTGGCGCGGCGGCTGCAGGGCGTGCTGGTCGCGTCGCGTTACGTGCTGATGGACTACGACGTGCCGATCGGCGCTGTGGAGCGGGCGGTCTCGATCACTCCCGGGCTGGAGAGCCCCACTGTCTCGCCGCTGCACAACAAGGGATGGGCGGCGGTGCGCGCGGTCGTCCCGGCGCGGGACACGAACGAGTTGATGGACCGGCTCTACGAGGTGGGCGCCCGGGGCATCCTGGTGACCGAGATCAAGGCCGCCCGGATCTGAGGGCGTTCAGGCCGACGCGTCGGGCCAGGTCTGTTCGCGGTCTAAGCCGAAGCGGGCCCCTTGCCATGCCATGATCGTGGCGATCTGCTCCGAGTCTTTGACCGCCCCGGCGTGTCACCGGTGGAGCTCCGTGAAGAACCGCGGCCGAGGCGTCCGTTGGACGAGGCGCCCGTTGGGCGAGCCGATCCAAATGTTCGCGAAGGACTGGGCCCTATGAGTAGATGACGACTTCCCCCAGCGGGCGGCGCGCCTGTGGCCGCTTCGGGTCCTCGGAACGGTAGCCGAACACGGCGGCCACGGCGAAGCGGTCGGTGGCCGGGTCGATCAGGTCGGCATCGGCGAGGACATCGGTCGCCGCGGCGTGGCTCAGGCCCTCCAGCGCGCAACTGTCCACCTGGATCACCGCGGCCGCGGTCAGCATGTGCGCCAACGCGATGTACGCCTGCCTGCATGTGTAGCCGAACATCGCGGCGTCGCTGCCGTGAACACCGAGCATGCGGGTCAGGAACTGCTTGAAGCCGGGCCGCCAGGTGGCCACCTGGTCCGGAGTCATGCCCTTGACGGTCCGGGCGATGTGACCGAGGTATTCGCTGGTGTCCGGGTCGATCCCCTGGGCGGTCTTCGCGGTGATCGCCACCAGGTGGGAAGCCTTGGCGGCCTGCTCCGGGTTCGCGCCGGTGCGCTGGACGAACTCCGCCCGCAGGCGCGGTTCGCGCAGCACTATCAGGTTCCACGGCTCGATCCCGTTGGAACTGGGCGCCAGCCGGGCGGCCTCGCAGATGAAGCGGAAATCCTCCGGGGCGAGATGCCTGGTCTCGTCGAACGCCTTGATGGCGCGGCGGAACTCGAGGGCCTCGATGAAAGTCGATTGGACGTGATGTTTGAGTTCAGGAGTCATGGGGTTAGGCATGCGATCGATGCTACTCCGGCGGCAGGGTGAGGATCTCCGCGCCGTCTTCGGTGACTAGCACCGTGTGCTCGAACTGGGCGGACCGCGTGAGGTCCGCTGTCACCACCGTCCAGCCGTCGTCCCACAGCCGCCAACGGTGTGTGCCGAGCGTCAGCATGGGCTCGATCGTGAAGACCATGCCGACCTCCATGATCTCGCCGTGCGCCGGAGCGGCGTCGAAATGTGGGATGACAAGCCCTGAATGGAACGCCTCGCCGATCCCGTGCCCCGTGTAGTCGCGCACCACGCCGTAGCCGAATCGGCGCGCGTACGACTCGATGACCCGCCCGATCACGTTGACCGGGCGCCCGGGCCGCACCGCCCTGATGCCGCGTTCCATCGCCTCGCGGGTGCGTTCGACCAGCAGGCGTGAGGCCTCGTCCACGTTCCCCGCCAGGAAGGTCGCGTTGGTGTCGCCGTGGACGCCGTCCTTATACGCGGTCGCGTCGATGTTGACGATGTCTCCGTCCTGGATCACCGTCGAGTCGGGGATGCCGTGGCAGATCACCTCGTTGACCGAGACACACGTCGACTTCGGATAACCCTGGTAGCCGAGCGTGGAGGGATAGGCGCCGCGTTCGACCATGTGCCGGTGCGCGATGCCGTCCAGTTCGTCCGTGGTCACCCCCGGCCCGACGTGTCGTCCCGCCTCGGCCACGGCGCCGGCCGCGATGCGGCCGGCGCGTCTGATCCGTTCGATGGTGGCGGGGTCCTTGATCTCGCTCCCGGGCCATGGCTCCAAGTCCGGGCGCCGCTTGCCGACGTATTCCGGGCGGGGTGTCGAGGCGGGCACGGTCCGCGGGGGCGAGAGGGTTCCTTTGACCAGAGGCACCGGGCAAGCCTAACGCGCCTGGCCCGGCCCGGGCCGGGCCGTCCTGACGGCGCCGGCCGAGAGCGGCTTGGCCGCTCAGCCGGGGATGCGGTAGCGGGTCCGGTCGCCGGCCGACTCGGCGACCAGCCGGCCGTCATCGACCATCGCTTGGAGGCGCTTCGCCACGAGCCGGGACGGCACCGGGGACAGGATCGACGCGGCGTCGCGCTTGGTGAATGAGCCATACGATTCGGCGAAGGCGATGAGAGCCGCTTCGTCGCGACGCAGGGTCGCGACATGGCCGCCTTCGAAGCCCTCGACTTCGAGGGCCGCGATCATCGCGGTGATCCGGTCGACCTCGTTGAGGAGGCCCCTGAGGTAGAACTCGAGCCACTCGTCGCGCGAGCTGCGGGCTCGTTCCAGATAGGAGGCGCCGTTGTCGAGCGCGGTGTGGTAAGCGGCGCGGTTCGCGACGTAGAAGGAGCCGAGCGCCAACGCGCCGTGGAACCCGTAGCCGTGCTGGGCCAGCGCGATCCGCGACACCAACCGGGCGACCTGCCCGGTGGCCAGCGTGAACGGCCGAATCGAGGCGATCTCCTGGTGGGCTATGCCGGCGGCGACAACCGGATGCGGATCGGCGCCCGCCGCGCCCATCCAGCGCAGCAGCGCCTCCAAACGGTCCGGGACCACCTCGGCCGGGGGCGCCTTGTAGGCGCCCCAGATGGATCCCAAGAACCGGTGCAGAATCACGGCCGGTCCGGCCCGGAAATCACCGAGTTCGTGATCGTAGCCGAGTCCCCGCGTGAACACCGCGTGCACTTCGCGGATGTCGTCGAGGCCCAAAGGAGTCGGGTCGGCTGCCCGCTCCCGCGCCCATTCGATGCCCGCGCGGGCGTTGAGGACAGCCGTGACAGCCGTCCCGGGCGCGTGCACAGGGCGGCCCAATAGCACGTTGTCGATCTCCTTGCGGGTCAGCAGATCGTCCGAGAGGCCCGCCGACGCGGCGATCATCTCTGCGTCGGCGTGCTGCTGGAGGGCGCTGGTCTGCTCCGGAGTGAGCCGAGCCGCGTCGACGCGGCCTCGGGCCCGTTCAATCAGCCCGATTTGGGCGAGCAGCTTGGGTGTGACCGAGTACACGGGGGAGAACATGCCCCCAAGGCTAGGCCCCGGCCCTTCGGCGCATCAAGCGCACGGGCTGCGAATGCTGCGCCGCAGGCGGCTGAGAACGGACAACCCGTTCAAGCGCCTCGCGGGCTAGTTCAGAACGAGTGCTCCGCGTCGGGGAATTCTCCGGCCCGGACGGCCGCGCCGTAGGCGCGAGCGGCCGCGGTCAGGGCGGCGCCGACTTGGCCGAAGCGGCGAGCGAAGCTGGGGGCCCAGTCGCGCAAACCTGCCATGTCGGTCCACACGAGGACTTGGCCGTCCACGCCGCACCCGGCGCCGATCCCGATGACCGGGATGGTCGAGCGCTCAGCCAACTCAGCCGCGAGCGCCGCCGGAACCATCTCCAGGACCACTGCGAACGCGCCCGCCTCCTGGACGGCGGCCACGTCTCGGGCGAGGCGTTCGGCCGCGGCCGGGTCCCTGCCCTGGACGCGGTAGCCGCCCAGGGCGTTGACCGACTGCGGTGTGAAACCGAGGTGCGCCATCACCGGGATCCCGAACTCGGTCAACAACCGGATCTGGGGCGCGACTCGCGCCCCGCCCTCGAACTTGACGGCGTGTGCGCCAGCTTTCATCAAGCGGGCGGCGGCTGCGAAGCACCGCTCCAACGAGGCCTCGTAGGACCCGAACGGCA
>JAITLE010000251.1 GCA_031278075.1 Bifidobacteriaceae bacterium
TTGGGAGGACGGGACGGTGAACCCGGCCGGAGCCGCCACAGTCACTGGGGCGCGCCCGGAGGTCGGCAGCGTGATACTCGCGGTCGCGGTACCCAGCGCCTCGGCGTCGCCTAAGCCGAGCGGTGCCGGGCGGCCCTGGGCGCACTGGCC
Organism: Bifidobacteriaceae bacterium; assembly: GCA_031278075.1. Classification (GTDB taxonomy): domain Bacteria; phylum Actinomycetota; class Actinomycetes; order Actinomycetales; family WQXJ01; genus JAIRTF01. Next base: position 151 of record JAITLE010000251.1, read on the forward strand.
GGGGCGGGCACCCTGGGGAGGCGGGGCGGCTCATGTCGCTTGCTCAGTTGCCGGGGGCTCCTCGGGGGGCTTCCGGCGCCGCCGAACCCCGAATCAGCCGGACCTCGGGCGCGACCCCGATCCATGCCCGGTCGGCGGTCAGGATCGCGCCGCCCAGGCGGGCCCCGCCCGCAAGGCAAAGCCGGTCCCCCAACGACAGGTGCGGATGGTCCACCCAAAGCCGCGCGGCCGCCACCGCGTCGCGGGTCTCGAGGGGCGCGATCTCCAAGCCGCGTCCCACAAGCGCCGCCTCGGCGGCCTCCCAGTCTCCATCCTTGGCGAAGACCTTGGCGGCGACTTCCGCCCAATTCGCCACCGTGCAGCGAACCGGCGCGTCGCCGGCGAACGCGGCCAGGACCACATCTGCCCCGGGCTCGCCCCAAAGGAAGGCCAACGCCGCCGACGAGTCGAGCACGGCGGCCATCAGGCGTTCCTATCGCGGGCGGCTTCGGCCCGCCGCTCCGCCAGCAGTTCCTCGACCGCGCCGCCCTTGCCCGCGACCGACCGCCTAAACGCCGCCAGTGCCTCGTCCGCAGACATGACGCGCACCCCCGCCCCGTCCTCCTGGAACACCAAGGCCGTCCCGGCGTCCCAGCCGTGACGCGCTCGTATCGCCGCAGGCACGATGACGCGCCCCTTCTCTTTCATAGTCGACGTGGGTGGGATCACAGTCCCAGTGTACCACTTACGGGTTGGAGTGGCACCCTAAAGTCGCAGGGGGACGCATTTCTCTCAGAGACTCTGAGAGAAATGGACCCTTCCCGGCTCGACCTCGACGAGGTGTTCAAGCCGCTGTTGGCGATCATTGAACAGGCCCGGGCCAGGGCCTACCGGGTGTTAGCCGCCGCACTGTTTGACGTTCTTCCGGGCGCCCATTTAGCCGACGATGCCGTCATCCCGCTCCCCGAACACGCCCACCACCCGAACACCACCTCCGCGACGCCGCCCGCCACTGCGCACCCTCGCCCGGAATGCGGTTTCGTCATTCCCGCAGCGGCCGAAAGGCCGCGCTTTGGGCCCCGCCCGGGTCGAGGTTGGCGTCGAGACGGGCGCGGACCTCAAGCCCGAGGCGCGGGCCAAGCTATACGTGGCGGTGACCCGCGCACGCCACAGCGTCAGGATCGCGACCACCGCGCGGACAACCAAGTCGGGCCTCCCGTTCTGGGCGTCAGCCCGCCGCTTCCAAGATTGACGGACTTCCGCCTCGGGTTGCGCATGTCGCTGCCGGCAGGCGCGCGGCCGCCTTTCAAGCTAGGGCGACAGCGGCCGGCCTCAGGCTGACTGAAGCCGACCTCGAGGCGATCTGGGCCGAAAAGATCCGGCCGTGGCTGCTCGCCGCCCGGACGGCATCGGACAACCCCGTCTTGCTGATGGCGGGAGGCCCTCACGTGCCACGTTGATCGCGGACGCGGCGGAGCGCGCACTTCACCGGAGCGATGATGGCGAACACCACGAGCACGGCCAGATCGGCCAGGTAAAGCGAATCACCAGCCAGCGCCGGGCGCTGCTGAAGGACCTCACCGTGTCCCACGCCGGCGGCGACGTCTACCTCGTCAACCGCACCCGGGGGTGGGACGGCCTCGACCGGGCGCTCGGGATCGACACCGACCGGAAGTGGGCAACCATCACCACACTGCGCGCCTGGCGGCGCGCCGCCAACGCCACGATCCGCCGAACACTGTCGCCCCACACGAACTGACACCCAAAAACCACCCGAAACCCCACACCACAGGCCACAAACCCCCCAACCACCCTGTCAAACTCGGGGCATCAAACGCCGCCCCGGCACAGCGATCCGCAAAGCCGTCGAACAACTCCGAGCCGCCGGATACACCACCACCATCACGGACCACGCCACCGCCACGCTCACCTAACAACCCGGTTACCACCCCGTGGCCAGGTTCACTTTCGCGTTAGCCTCCCAGCCCGGTGCCCGGGCGCCGTGATGGGGGAAAATAGGACCGGACATAACGCCCCGCGCAACGCCCTGACCTGCGCAAACAGTTCACTTTCGGATTAGCGGGTGGCTGATTGCCGGGGACTGCTACTTCCTGTTGCGAGGCGGGTAGGTGGCGGCCGTGGCGACACCCAGGGCTCGCCATGCGTCGAGCAGGCGCGCGTCACCGGAGGCCGCCACTACGTCCGGAGCCTGCACAGCCAGGGCAGCCGCACAGTGGACGGCATCGTAGGCGCGCAGGGCCAAGGATTGCGCAAAGCGGACCGCCCTGCTAGCGAGACCAGCGGTCAACTCGACCACGTGAACATCTGGCCAGATCGCCTCGAAACTCAGCCACGCGTCGGCTCGCTGACGCGTCGCGAGGCGTCCTTGGCGTTCGGCCGCAGCCAGTGCGGCACCGACCTCAACGTAAGCCAAACCGCAGCTAACGCGTTGGTCGGCGTGCTCCCACAGACGGCGGCAAATCTCGCTAGACGGCTCCGCGACCACGATCGGCACGATCGCTGAAGTGTCGAAATAGACGATCACTGCCGCTGTTCCGACACGAGGTCGCTAACCGTTCCGTTCGCTCGCACCAACGGCGGCAACGGCACGCGATGGGGGCGCGCAGCCGTCACCGTCCCATCCGCGATCAGCCGCTCCAGAACCGTCGGCGCCCCTAGGGGCGCGAGCCGCGCGATCGGTCGGCCGTGGTCCGTGACGGTGATGGTGTGACCGCGCTGGACGGCGGCCAGATGACGGCTCAGGCCGTCTCGCAACTCGCGGACGCCCACATTCATCAAGCCCTCCCCGTGGCCACATTGCGGTCTCTAATTCACGCCACTTTACCACCGCGACCTTGGACGGCAGGGACCTGGCCCCAACACAGCTCGACGGGCGTCGTCGGCGACTAGGTGTGCTGCGCTGGCTCTGTGAAGTGTTTCGCCGCTTTCGTGCTTGAGGGCGACGCCGCAGCGCATTTTGATGTCCAGGGTCTATGTTGATACGCGTGTTGGGTGTCGCTATTCTTGAGGGTCAGTCGCTGGAGATCCGGGGGATTGACGCGATTTGAGTGTTTCCTTGTCCGCGTCCGGTTCAGAGCATTCGGGTGAAAGGGGTTTTGGTTATGAGCGCTGATTTGTTTGTGTCGTTGGGGGATGTGGCTGGGTTCTCGGAGGCGGGCTGCGTCGAGTTTGTGGCGCGCTATGGCTTGGTGGTTCAGTTCCCGGAGGGTTTTGACCTGACCACGCAGGAGGACTATTT
>JAITLE010000256.1 GCA_031278075.1 Bifidobacteriaceae bacterium
CGTTTCGACACCACGAACACCGGCGACGAACGCTCAAAAGGCGAGCGTGACGCCGCGGAGTACGTGATCGGGCTCCTCGAAGACGCGGGGTATGAGCCGATCTATCACGAGTCCTTGCCACGGCGCGGCAGCGTGGTCGCCCGGATCGAGGGCGCCGACCCGACCCGGCCCGCGCTGGTGCTGCACGGACACCTCGACGTTGTCCCAGCCGACGCGGCTGAGTGGCAGGCTGACCCGTTCGGAGCTGAAGTCCGTGACGGGACCATCTGGGGCCGGGGCGCGGTCGACATGAAGGACATGGACGGCATGATCCTCGCTGTGGCGCGGGCCTGGCGCCGCCGTGGCGTGAAGCCGCCCCGGGACGTGGTGCTCTGCATGTTCGCAGATGAGGAAGCCGGTGGGGTCTGGGGCGCCGAGTGGCTGGTGGATCATCACCCGGAGCTGTTCGAAGGCGCGACAGAGGCGATCAGCGAGGTCGGCGGCTTCTCAGTGGATGTGGCGGGCCGGCGCGCCTACCTCCTCCAGACAGCGGAGAAGGGCATCGCGTGGCTCAGGCTGGTGGCGCGCGGCACTGGCGGCCACGGCAGCGCCGTCAACAGCGACAACGCTGTGGAACACCTGGTGGGCGCGTTGCGGCGGATCGCGGACCACCCGTGGCCGGTGAGCCTCACACCCACCGTGCGCGCGCTGTTGGAGGGCGTGGCGGACCTGACCGGCGTCGCCACGGATCTCGACGATCCGGCGGCGGTGTCCGCGTTGATTGATTCCTTGGGCCCCGCGCGCCGGTTTGTGGGGGCCGCCACTTCGACCCGCGCGAATCTCACTTCGCTCGCCGCGGGAGACAAGGTGAACGTGATCCCGCCGAGGGCTTGCGCGACGGTCGACATGCGGCCGTTGCCGGGCCAAGCGGACGATGCCGTCGCCACCGTCCGCGCCTTGGCCGGACCGCATGTGACGGTTGAGCCGATCTATCGGAGTGTGGCGCTCGAGGCGCCATTCAGCGGTCCGCTGGTGGACGCGATGCGGTCCGCCCTGTTGGAGGCCGACCCGACGGCCGCAGTGCTGCCGTACATGCTCGCCGGGGGGACTGACGGGAAGTCCCTGGACCGGCTCGGGATAGTCAGCTACGGCTTCTCGCCGCTCAAGCTGCCTAGCGAGTTCGACTTCACCGCGATGTTCCACGGTGTGGACGAACGTGTCCCGGTGGAATCGGTCAAGTGGGGCGTCGGCGTGTTGGACAGCTTCCTGGCGGGGTGCTGACCGTGGACGGCGCGTTCTGGGCGCGGGCCGGTCACGAGGTGCTGCTGGCTGAGCCCGTCCAAGCGAACGGCATCAGGGTCCGGCTGGCGCGGCACCGGATTCGCGCGACAGGGATCGGGATCCTCCCGGACGGGGCGCTAGAGGAACCGCCTGCGGGCGGCGCCTCGCCGGGTGATGGCGCGGCGGGCGGGATTGTGCGATGGGACGGCGAGACGGGAAGCCTGACGCAGGGTCGGCTGCGGCTCGAGGTGCGGACCGAGCGGGCTGGCTGGGACCCGGTGCTGGCGCTGCGGTTTGTGGACGCGGCGGACGGACGGGAGCTGCTAGCGGAGCGGCCGGTCCACTTCTCGTGGCCGGGGGCGCACCAGCTAGAAGGCGACGGGAGCGGGGTCCACCGCTGTGTCCAGCAGTTCCACGCGCCGGCGGGGGAGCGGCTGTACGGGCTGGGCGGGCGGCCGACGGGGCGGCTGGAGCTGAACGGGCAGGCCTTCGACCTGGTCCAACGTAACACCGAGGTGACGATCCCGCTGGTGTTGTCCTCGCTGGGGTACGCGTTCGTGTGGAACCACCCGGGCGCGGGCAGAGTCGAGTTCAACGATGACGTGAGCCGGTGGACCGCGGACCAAGCGGAGCAACTGGACTACGTGGTGTTGTGGGGCGAGGACCCGGCGGCGCTCCTCGGGGCGTACGCCGACTTGACGGGTCACCCGCCGGTGCTGCCGGCGTGGGCGCTGGGGTTTTGGCAGTCGCACCTGCGTTACACGCACCAGGATCAGATCCTGGCGGTGGCGAGGGAATACTCGGAACGGGGTCTGCCGCTCTCGGTGATCGTGTCCGACGGGGGGCACTGGACCGCGATGGGCGATTTCCAATTCGATCCAGCGGAGTACCCAGACCCGGACGCCCTGGTCGCCGGACTGACCGACCTGGGCTGTCGGCTGATGGTCTCGGTCTGGCCGACCGCCTCCCCGCTGGCCGGGAGTTTCCCCGCGTGGCGTGACGCGGGCTTGCTGGTCGGAGCCGACCAGGGCGGGGAGTTCCCCACGATGATGCAGGACAAGATGTCCGGCCGTCCCATCCCGCTGGCGGTGATCGATTCGACCAACCCGGCGGCTCGGCGCGCCCTTTGGGAGCGCGTCCGCGCGGGCTACTACGACAAAGGTGTCAGGCTGTTCTGGCTCGACGCGGACGAACCTGAGCTGCTGCCCGGCAACAACCGGAACCTGAGCTTCTACGCTGGGCCGGGCGCCCGCGTGATTTGCCGTTTCCCGCTGGACCACGCCCGCGCGTTCGTCGAGGCGGCGCCCGACGTGTTGTTGCTGTCCCGGTCGGCGTGGCTGGGCCAGCAGGCGTTGGGGTGCGCGGTCTGGTCGGGTGACATCCCGGCCACGTGGGAATCCTTGGCGAAACAGGTCAAGGTGGGGCTCCAGATGGCGCTCAGCGGGATCCCGTGGTGGACCAGCGACATCGGCGGGTTCTTCGGGGGCGACCCGTCGGATGAGGACTATCGCGAACTGTTCATCCGCTGGTTCCAATATGGGGCGCACTGCCCGCTGTTCCGGGTGCACGGCATCCGCGACCCGCGGCCCGATCCGGATCTCGGCGGCCCGACAGAGATCTGGGCGTTCGGCGAGGAGGCCTACCCCATTCTCGCGGGAGCGATCCGCCGGCGTGAGGCGATGCGTCCGTACTTGGAGGATCTGGCCCGGGACGCGGCCCGCACGGGTGTGCCGCCGATGCGCCCCCTGTTTGTGGACTTCCCGGACGACCCGGCCGCCTGGGATGTGGACGACCAGTTCATGCTGGGTCCGCGTCACCTGGTGGCCCCGGTCACCCAGCCCGGGCAGCGCCAACGTGAGGTCTACCTCCCGGCCGGAGCCCGTTGGCGTTTGGACGACCTGACGTACGATGGCGCCCGATGGGTCCAACTCCCCGCGCCCCTGGCGGCCATCCCGGTCCTAGAACGCGTCGCGTAGACAACGCCCCGTGCCGGGTGGCGACGCCCGCGTGTCGCCCCCCGGGGCGGGGCCGCGGTGAATCGGTCGGCGGCCGCGATGGCAATGGCCTCCCAAAAAGGGTACGGTCGAAGGATGAACGCCGACCCTCGCGCCGCCCTGCAACGCCTAGTCGCAGCCCTGGAACGCCATCTCGAAGCAGTGGCGGCTCGCCGCGACGATTCTGACGCCGTCTTCCAAGCGGCGTGGAAACAGCTTGTCGAGGCCTTCGAGGCCTACGACGACGCACTCTACGACGCGTTCGGCGTCGACACGCCGTTCCTGGTCTACGACGAGGACGACGAGGAGGGGATCTTCGACTTCGACGACGAGGACGACGAAGACGAGTCCGACGACGAAGATCCCGACGCCGAGGTCTTCTAAGCGCTCACCTCGTCGAGCGCCTGGACTATCGCCTGTGGCAGCTCCAAGGACGCGCCCGCCAACGCTGTGTGCAGTTGAGCCGGCGTGCGGGCCCCCAGGATCGCTGACGCCACCCCACGCCGCGCCCTGACCCAGGCCAGGGCCACATCCAAGGGCGCCACCCCGAGGCCGTTCGCGGCCGTCGCGACCCCCTCGACCACGGCCGCCGCCGCCGAGTTCAAATACGGCGCGACGAAGCCGCCCAGATGCGCGGACGCCGCCCGCGAGTCCGCCGGCACGCCGTTGCGGTACTTCCCCGTGAGCACGCCTCGTCCCAGCGGACTCCAAGCCAGCAGCCCGATGCCGAGCGCCTCAGCCGCGGGAACCACCTCGCGTTCCACGGACCGGTTCAGCAAGGAGTATTCGATCTCGACGGCGGCGAGTCCACCGGCCAACGCGCCGCTCGCCTGCAGGAGCGTGTGGGCCCGGACCGCCATCCAAGCGGGATAGTTCGCGAGCCCGACATAGCGGACCTTGCCCGAGTTCCGCGCGGCGACGAGCGCCTCCAACGTCTCCTCCAATGGCACGCGCGGATCGGGCCGCTGCACCAACCACAAGTCGACGTGGTCACAGCCCAGCCGGGTGAGGGACTGCTCCAGGTTGCTCAGCAAGTTCCCGCGGGACGCGTCCGTGCGGAAGTGTCCGCCCGCCATCCGGGAACCGGACTTGGTGCAGATCACCATCTCGTCGCGGGACGCCACCCCCGACCGCAGCAGGGAACCGATCAACTGCTCAGCGGCGCCGTCGCCGTAGGACGCGGCGGTGTCGATCAGCGTCCCCCCTGCCTCGGCGAACTCCGCCAGCTGGTCGGCGGCGTCTAATTCGTCGGTGTCGCGGCCCCAGGTCATGGTGCCCAGTCCAAGAGATGAGACCTCAAGGCCCGTCCCACCCACGTAGCGGTATTCCACGCCGAACAGCCTATAGAGTGTGCGGATGCATTTGTGGGAGGCCCTCGTCTTGGGTTTGGTCCAAGGCTTGACGGAGTTCCTGCCCATATCCTCGTCCGCGCACCTGCGCATCCTCGGCGAGGCGCTCCCGTCCGCGGCGGACCCGGGCGCGGCGTTCACGGCGATCATTCAGATCGGCACCGAACTGGCGGTCCTCGTCTACTTCCGGCGCGAGGTGTGGGCGATCCTGAAATCGTGGACCATCTCGGCGGTCCGCTGGAGCCGCCCAAGGGACCAGGACGCCAAGTTGGGTTGGCTGATCATTCTCGGTTCCGCGCCGATCGTGTTGCTCGGGTTCTGTTTCCAGGACGCCATCGAGACCCGTCTGCGCAATCTCTATATCACGGGCGCGATGCTGATCGTGTTCGGGCTGCTGCTGGGCGCGGCGGACATGTACGCGGGCCGAGCCGGTCGGCATCGTGCGCCAAAGACGATCGATGATCTGGGCGCGCGCGACGGGCTGTGGTACGGGCTGGCGCAGGCGTTGGCGCTGATACCTGGCGTGTCGCGGTCCGGCGGGACCATCACGGCCGGCCTGGCGCTCAGGTATTCGCGTGAGGCGGCGGCGCGCTACTCGTTCCTGCTGGCGATGCCGGCCGTGTTCGGCGCTGGAATCCTGGAGCTGGTGAACGCGCTCGGCGAGAAGACGGAACTAGGCGCCGGGTGGGGCGCCACCATCGCGGCGGCCCTGGTCGCGTTCTGTGTCGGATACCTCGTGATAATCGCGTTCTTGAAGATTGTCTCAACCTATTCGTACAAGCCTTTCGTCTACTACCGGATCGGTTTGGGGGCCCTCGTGATCGCCCTGGTGGCGGGCGGAGTCTTGTACCCTGTCTAAGTGCGTTCGTGGACCGGCCCCATCGTCAGCGTGATTCCCGGTCGGGGCGGCGTGCCAAGCGTCCGCGACGACATCACAGGAACGCTGCAGCCGTCCGTCACCGGCGATGTGGCGCGTCTTTACGTTTGTGGTGTGACCCCGTATGACGCGACCCACTTGGGGCACGCGTTCACTTACCTCGCGTTCGATCTGTTGGTGCGGGCCTGGCGTGACCTGGGCGTGTCCGTGCGCTACGCCCAGGGGCTGACCGACGTGGACGATCCGTTGTTGGAGCGCGCGCGTGCCACCAGGAAGGATTGGCGTCAGATAGCGCAGGCCGAGACCGCCGTGTACCGGTCGGATATGGCCGCCCTGCGGGTCATCCCGCCGGATTTCTACCGGGGCGTGGTCGAGTCGATTCCGCGGATCGTGTCCGCGGTGGAGCGGATGATCGACGTGGGCCAGGCTTACCGGGTGCCCGTGCCCGCCCCGGAGCGTTCGCCTGGGGCGCTCGGCGACGTCTACGCGGATCTCGGCGCGGACCCGGCGTTCGGGTCGCTCTCCGGGCTGACTGACGCCAACCAGGACCGTCTGTTCGCGGAGCGCGGCGGTGATCCGGAACGGCTCGGCAAGCGCAGCCGGCTGGACCCGTTGCTGTGGCGCGCGGCGCGCGCCGGGGAGCCGTCCTGGGATGGGCGCACCCTGGGCCGGGGCCGCCCAGGCTGGCACATCGAGTGCGCGGTGATCGCCACGGGCGAACTAGACCAGCCGATCGACGTGCTGGGCGGCGGGACCGATCTGATCTTCCCGCACCACGAGATGTCGACCTCGCACGCCCGGGCGTTGAGCGGCTTGGACGCGCCCGCTCGTTTGACCATGCACACCGGGATGGTGGGCCTTGACGGGCACAAGATGTCCAAGTCGCTCGGCAACCTGGTGTTCGTC
>JAITLE010000267.1 GCA_031278075.1 Bifidobacteriaceae bacterium
CTGGGAGCTCGTCAAGGCTGGCAGGAGGCCCGCCCCTCGGTCTCCGCGGATCAGGCCAGCCGGCCGACGAACAGATCCGCCAGCTCCGCGAAAGCCGCCCGCACCGGCCCGTCCGGAACTGCGCCAAGACCCGCCCGGGCCCGCTCCGCCCACGAGCGGGCCACGGCCCGAGCCTGCTCCAACGCCGGGTTGACGCGCAAGCGCCCGACCACATCAGCCAACGCCGCGTCGGTGCTCAAGTCACCGCGGATCGCCTCCGCCAAAGCCACATCCGGGTCGTCGAACCGTCCAGCGCCGACAGCCCGCCGCGCCGACGCCTCGACCAGCAACTGCGGCATGGTCGGGATGCCCTCCCGCAGATCCGTGCCCGGAGTCTTCCCGGTCACCGCAGTCGGCGAGGTCAAGTCGATGATGTCGTCCGCCAGTTGAAAGGCCACCCCGACGGCCTCGGCGTAAGCGGTGACGGCATCGACCACTGGGAGTGGAGCGCCACCGAGCATCGCCCCGAAACGCGCGGCGGTCGCGATCAACGCCCCGGTCTTGTCGGCGAGCACGCCCAAGTGGAACTCGACCGGGTCGTCACCGGCCGCCGGCCCACGCGTCTCATGAATCTGACCCAAGCACAGCCGTTCAAAGGTCTCAGCTTGGAGGCGGACGATCTCCGTGCCCAGTCCCGACACGATCTGCGACGCCCTCGCGAACAGCAGGTCGCCGGTGAGGATCGCCACGGTGGGGCCGTACACCTCGTGGGCGGCCGGCGCCCCACGACGCAGCGGCGCCGCGTCCATCACGTCGTCGTGGTAAAGCGACGCCAAGTGAGTCAGCTCCACCACCGCGGCGGCGTCCACCACCGCGGCGTTGACACCGCTCCCGAGGTGGGCGGCCAGCAACGTCAACATGGGGCGCAGCCGCTTGCCGCCGGATCGCAGCAGATGCGCGGCGGCGGCCTCGACCCACGGCTCGCCCGACGCGACGGCTTGCTCCAGGCGCCTGTCCACCAGTTCCAGGCCCGCCGCCAGCGACGCCCGCAAGGCCGGGTCCATCGGGCAAGTGACCAGTTCACCAGCCATACGGTCCCCCCGGTCCCCTCAGTCGATTCGTTTGGCGGCGCCCGTCAGCTCAGCAGCAGGAAGCTCAGCTCATCCGTGAAGCCCAAGAACCAGCCCGGAAGGACGCCAAACATCAAAGTAAACACCAGCGCCACCGCGACCGCAATTTGAGTCAGGCCCAAGGTGCGCACCGCTATGCCGAGACCACCCTTGGGCACGGCCGCGCCGCCTTCCAACAGCGCGCCCAACCCAAACGAAGCGTCCTCGAAGAACATCGCGACGATCACGCGCGCGTAGAAGAACGCGGCAGCCGCGGAGCACGCCAAACCGACCACGCCGAGGGCGACCCCGCCCGCGCCGAACGCCGCCCCGAAGACAGCGAATTTGGCCACGAACCCGGCGGTCAGCGGGATTCCCGCGAAGCTGAGCAGGAACACCGTGAACGCCCCCGCCGCCAGCGGCGAACGCCGTCCCAGCCCCCGCCACTGGTCCAGACCGGTCGCCTCGCCCCGCATGTGGCCCTCCGGGTCCACCTCCCTGACCAGCGCGATCACGCCGAACGCGCCCACCGTGGCGATCCCGTAGGTGAACAGATAGAACAAAGCGCCCGAAAGCCCGTCCTGGGTGAAAGAGGCCACCCCCGTCAAAATGAATCCCGTGTGCGCGATCGCCGAATAGGCCATCAGCCGTTTGACGTCCCGCTGCACCAAGCCGATGACCGTCCCGACCAGCATCGTCAGGATGCTGACGGTCCACAGCACCGGCGTGAGATCCCAGTTCAGGCTGGGCGCCAAGGTGTACAGGAGGCGCAGCAGCGCGCCGAACGCCGCGATCTTGGTGCAAGCCGCCATGAAGCCTGTGATCGGGGTGGGCGCGCCCTGGTAGACGTCCGGCGTCCACGAGTGGAACGGCGCCGCACCCACTTTGAACAGCAACCCAACCAGTATCAGAACCACGCCCACGAGCAGCACCGGATCCAGCCCGGCGCCGTCCGCGATGGCCGCCCCGATCTCGACCAGTTTCAACGCGCCGGTCGCGCCATACACCCACGCCGCCCCGAACAGGAAAAACGCGGACGCAAGGGCGCCAAGCAGGAAGTATTTGAGCGACGCCTCCTGCGACAACAGCCGACGATGCCGTGCCATCCCCGCCAGCAGATAGAGCGGCAGCGACAACACCTCAAGCGCCACAAACAATGTGATCAGGTCGCCGGCGGCGATCAACAGCATCATGCCGCCGGTCGCGAAGAGCACCAGCGGGAACACGTCGGTCTGGGTCAGGCCGGCTTTACGGGTCTGCTCCTCGTATTCAGAGCCGGGCGCGGCCGAAGCCTGCGGCGCGAACGCGTCCTCGCCCTGGACGGTCCGATCCGCGATCACCAGCAGACCGAGCAGCGCGCTGACCGCGATCGCGAGCTGCAAATACATTGTCATCGGGTCGACTGTGACGGCGCCGCCCGCGGCGCCGTCACTGGACTCAACGGGCGCCATCGCCATGTCCAAAGCCGCCAGCCCGGCGACGGCCACTGCCGCGAAAGCGAGCGGCACTTGAACGGCCCGCCGCGCCCTCGGCGGCGTGAACGCCTCGACCAGCACGGAGATCACCGCGCCACCCAGCACCACAGCCACAGGCAGCAGGCTGCCCCATTCGATTTGGATGACGGGCGTCGCCGCCAACACCGTTCCCGCGCTCATTGTTCGGCCCCTTCCTGCCCGGAGTCGACTTGTTCTGGGCCCACATAGGAGGAGAGCGGGTCGACCACTTTACGGGGCTCACTCACGCCGGCTTGTTGGACGGTGGTCGCCGCGGGTTCACGCAGCGTGTCGATCGCGACCTTCGGATAGAACCCGAACACCAGCATCAGCGCGATCAGTGGCCCGACCGCCCACAGTTCGCGCCCGCCGAGGTCGCCGGTGTCGGCGAGGTCGTCACGCGCCGGCCCGGTGAAGATCTTCTGGTAAGCGATGAGGATGTACAAGGCCGCGAGGATCACGCCCAGCGCGGCGATCACCGACTGCGCCGGCAGCGTCTGATAACTGCCGGCCAGCACCATGAATTCCGAGACGAACGTCGAAAGGCCCGGCAACGCCACAGCGGACAGGCCCACCGTCAGGAACGTCCCCGCCAACAGCGGCGTGGTGCGTTGCAACCCCGGCCCCATCGCTGTCATGTCTTGGGTCCCACGCCGCGCTATCAGGAACCCGGCCAACAGGAACAGCGCGCCAGTCGAAAGGCCGTGGTTCACCATATAGAAACTGGCGCCGATCTCAGCGGTCTCGGTGAACGCGAAGATCCCCAACACGATGAACCCGAAGTGCGAGACTGACGTGTACGCGATCATCCTGAGGATGTCGGATTGGCCGAGCGCCATCAGGGCGCCCCAAATGATCGAGACGACCGCGAGGGCCACTATCGCGCCACGCCCCCATTGGACAGCGTTCGGGAACAACGGGACGCAAAGCGCCACCATGCCGAATGTGCCGACCTTGTCCAAAACGCCGACGAGCAAAACGGATGTGCCGGGCTTGGCGTGCTGCGCGGCATCGGGCAGCCAAGTGTGGACCGGGAACATGGGCGCTTTGATCGCGAACGCGACGAAGAACGCGAGGAACATGAGCCGTTCCGCGCTTTGGCCACCCCAATCGGCGCCGATCAGCGAGTCGATCATGAAGGCTTGTTCGCCGCCGGGGCCTTGGGTCCACACAGCGATCACGCCCGCGAGCATCACCAACCCGCCCGCCAGCGAATACAGCAGGAATTTCAGTGCCGCGGGTTTGCGGCCCGCGCCGCCGAACGAGCCGATCATGAAATAGACCGGGATCAGCATCGCCTCGAACAGCAGATAGAAGAAGAACACGTCCCGCGCGGCGAACACCGCCACCATGAACGATTCGAGCAGCAACACCAGGGCGGCATAACGCGCTTGCCGGGCCGGCGAGGTCTCCTCGCGCCAGGCCGCCAGCAGCACAACGGGCACCAGGACGGCTGACAGCAGGATCAAAGTCAGGCCGATGCCGTTCACGCCGACCGCGTAGGACACGCCGAACTGCGGAATCCAGGCGTGCCGCTCCGCGAACTGGACGCCTTCGCCGGCCTCGAAACGGGTCGCGAGCGTGACACCGAGCGCCAGCACCAGCAGTGACCAGCCCAACGCGATGGGCCGGGCGTGACGCCGGACCGGACCGGGGATCAGCCACACCAGCAGCGCGCCCACCGCGGGAAGGGCTATCAGCACTGTGAGCCAGGGGAAATTCTGCATCGTCATTCCTCTTTTCAGATCCACACGGCCAGGACGATGGCGGTCAAGAGGATCACTCCGGCCAACATGGTCGCCGCATAAGACCGGACGAATCCGTTCTGCAGCCGCGCGAGCACCGCGCCCACGGATTGCAACAGCCAGGCGAGGCCGCGCACCGCGCCGTCGACCACCCCCGTGTCCGCGCGGACGGCGCCGCGCACCAGGGCCTGGCCGGGTCTGACCAGGAGGGCGTGGTTGACGGTGTCCTGGTACAGGTCGGCCCGCGCGGCGCGGATCAGCCCGTCCACCGCGGGCGGCAGCACCGGCACGGTCGCGGACGCGGCGCCGAAGCGCCGCCAAGCGATCCACGCCCCAGCCACCACCAGCGCGAATGTCGCGCCCATGATGAGGTAGGCGTTCAGCACCGGCTCGCCGTGGTGGCCCTCGGCGAGGGCGCCCGCCAGGAAGTCGTCGAAGCCGGCCAACGTCAGGATCAGTCCAAGGAACACCGACCCGAGCGCCAGCACGATCATCGGCACGGTCATAAGGGCTGGGCTCTCATGCGGGTGCTGTTCGTCAGACCAGCGGGCTTTGCCGTGGAACACCATGAAGAACAGCCGCGACATATAGAACGCGGTCAGGCCGGCGCCGAGCAGCGCCACCGAGCCGAACACCCAGGCCTGCCAAACCTGCCCGTCGGGGGCCACAAACGCTTGCTCGATGATCTTGTCCTTCGAGAAGAACCCCGCGAAAGGCGGCACGCCCAGGATCGCGAGCCAACCCATCATGAACGTCAGCCAGGTGATCTTCATGAACTTGTCCAGATGCCCGAACCGCCGCATGTCCACCTGGTCCCGCATCGCGTGCATCACGGACCCGGCGCCCAAGAACATGCCCGCCTTGAAGAAACCGTGGGTCACCAGGTGCATGATCGCGAACACGGCGCCGACAGGGCCCAGCCCGGCCGCGAGCATCATGTAACCGATTTGCGACATGGTCGAGGCGGCCAGCGCCTTCTTCATGTCGTCCTTGGCGCAGCCCACGATGGCGCCGTAAAGCAGCGTGATGGCGCCGACGATCAGCACCACGAGCCGCGCGTGGGGCGCCGCCTCGAAGATCGGCCCGGAGCGGACCACGAGGTAGACCCCCGCGGTGACCATTGTGGCGGCGTGGATCAGCGCCGAGACGGGGGTGGGACCGGCCATCGCGTCGCCCAGCCATGATTGCAGCGGGAATTGCGCCGATTTGCCGCAGGCCGCTAGCAGCAATGCGAGCGCGATCACAGTCAGCGTGGTCGGCGACGCCCAACTCGCGAAGGAGAACACCTCGTCGAATTTGACCGAGTGGAACTGTGTGAACATGACCATCATCGCGACCAGCATCCCGAAGTCGCCGACGCGGTTGGCGACGAACGCCTTCTTCGCGGCGACCGCGTAATCGAGCCGCTGGTTCCAGAACCCGATCAGCAGATAGGACGCGAGCCCGACACCTTCCCAGCCGACGAACAGCACCAGGTAGGAGTCCGCCAGCACCAGCAGCAGCATCGCCGCGACGAACAAGTTGAGGTACGCGAAGAACCGCCGGCGCGCTGGGTCGTGCGCCATATACGCCACCGAATAAATGTGGATGAGCGTGCCCACAAACGTCACGAGCAGAACAAACGTCAGCGAGAGTTGGTCGACTCGCAGCCCGAACCCGAGGTCGAAGACCCCTCCGGGGATCCATTGGAACAGCTCGAAATCCTGCACGCGTTCCGCGGCCGGCCGGCCCAGCAGGTCGAAGAACGCCCACACGCCGAGGCAGAACGCGACGGCCGGCGCCGCCACGCCCAGCAGGTGCCCCCACTTGTCCGCCCGGCGCCCGGCCAGGAGCAGCAGCGCCGCGCTCACCAGCGGCAACGCGATCACCAGCCAGCAGCCCCACGCCGCGGACGATGCCGTGCCGCCAGTCTCCGCAGCCAGCCAGACCGCACCGGGTGGCGTCGCAATCGTTTGGTTGATCATGGTCTCAGTGCCTCATCAGATTCTCGTCGTCGACGCTGACAGTGCGCCTGGTGCGGAACAGGGACACGATGATGGCCAACCCGACCACCACTTCGGCCGCCGCCACCACCATCACGAATAACGCGGCGAGTTGTCCGTCCAACTCGCCCCACATCCGCGAGAACGCGAGGAAGGCGAGGTTGGCGGCGTTGAGCATCAGCTCGATGCCCATGAACACGATGATGGAGTTGCGGCGCACCAGCACCGTCACGGCGCCGATGACGAACAACGCTGACGCCAACGCGAGGTAAGCGGTGACCGTCATGGCGTGTCTCCTTCCTCAACGGGCGCGACATCAACCGGAGCGACCTCAGCCGGCGCCGCCTCAGCCGACGCATCAGCCGGCGGTGGCGGCTCGGCGGCCGCCGCCTCGACCACGACATCGACCACGACATCAACCACGACATCAACCGGCGCGGCATCGACCGGAGCGACCTCGGCCGGCAGCAGATCTTGCGCCACACCCCGCAGGGTGTGGACCTGGCCGCGCATCCGCAACACATCCGGGACCGAGTCCTCGATGATCTTGCCCGCCGCATCCAGCGCGGGCACATCCGCGGCGTTGTGCCTGGCGTAGTTGCCAGGAGCGGGCGGCGGCGTCAAACGCATGCCCTCACGCACTTTGACCGCCGCCATGTCCGCCTGGGTCAGCTTCTTGGTCAACCGCACCCGGTGGGTCAACACCACCGCGCCCATCGCCGCGATGATCAGCAGGCAGCCGGTCACCTCCAAGGTGAACGCGTAATCGGAGAACAACAGGTTCGCGATCGCGCCGGGATTGTTGCCGTCCGAGACCGCCTCGACCCCGATCACTTGAGTGAATGTGGCCCGCGCCAGCGCGCCGCCGAGCACCGCCAACAACCCCAAGCCGAACAAGGTCCCCAACCAGCGCTGGCCGCGGATCGTCTCCACGAACGAGTCCGAGATATCGACCCCGACCAGCATCAACACAAAGACGAACAGCATCATGATGGCCCCGGTGTAGACCACCACCTGGACCACGCCCAGGAACGGCGCGCCAAGCCCGACGTACAGGACCGCCAGCCCGACCATCGTCAACATCACCGAGCAGGCGGTCACCACCGCCCGCTTGGCGAACAGCAGCGCAGAGGCTGACAGCACCACGATGGGGCCGACCGTCCAGAACAACCACTGTTCCGCCGTCGACATGACCAGGCCGCTGTCCGCGGCCGCCGCGAGCACGCTCATCGCTCGCCCCCTTCCAGCTCAGGGAGTGGCGGGCGGGGCGGCGGGGCTCCGGGCGGGCGGACGGGACCGCGCGCCGCCCGAGCCGCCTCGCGTGCCGTCGGCAACGTCGGATCGTCCGGCCGGCGCCGCTCCACCCACTCGACTTGCTGGCTGGTGGGACCGGACACGCGGCCGGCGTAATAGTCGTCGTCTGTGGCGCCCTCCGCCATCGGATGCGGCGCCGCGAGCATGCCACCGGCGGCCGGGGCCAACAACTCGTCCTTCGTGTAGATCATGTCCGCGCGCTGAGCGGACGCCAACTCATAGAACGTGGTCATGGTGAGCGCACGCGTCGGGCAAGCCTCGATGCACATCCCGCAGAAGATGCAGCGCAAATAGTTGATTTGGTAGACCCGGCCGTGACGCTCCCCCGCGGAATACTGCTCCTCGGGGGTGTTGGCGCCCGCCTCCACATAGATCGCGTCCGCCGGGCACGCCCACGCGCACAACTCGCAACCGACGCATTTCTCCAGCCCGTCCGGATGCCGGTTGAGCTGGTGACGGCCGTGGTAACGCGGGTATGGCGGCGGATACTTGCCTTTGAACGGATACTGCTCGGTGACGGGACGCTCGAAGAAGGTCCGCAACGTCACGCCGAACCCGGCCCACGGGGCCACGCCCGTGCCGAGGAAACCCTTCTCGCGCCGCGTCGGATCCAAGGTCCCTGTCTTCTTGCTCACTGCTCCTCCTTCACCTCGGCCACTGCGGCCGCCAGTGTCTGCCTCGGCGAGGGCGGCAGTTTCTGGCCGGGCAGCGGCGGGACGGGATAGCCGTCAGCCAACGGATCGAACTCGGTCGGCTCCGTGGTCGGCTCGTCGACCGACGGCGGCTCCTTGGTGGGCCAATACCAGATCACCATGTAGAAGACCACGCACCAAGACAGGATCGGCACGGCCCAATCGTTCAGCGGGTAAAGCCCGAACTGGTCCGCGGCGCGCACCCCGGTCAGCAGCACTATCCAGCAAAGCGCCACCGGCAGCAGCCCCTTCCAGCCGAGCCGCATGAACTGGTCGTAGCGGAAGCGGACCACCGTGCCGCGGATCCACACGAACAAGAACATCAACAGCCACGTCTTCGCGAGGAACCACAAAACAGTCCAGTACCCGGTGTTGAGCACCCCGTCGCCGATCGCGCTGAGCGGCCACGGCGCCCGCCAGCCGCCCAGGAACAAGGTGGTGCAAACCGCTGACACGTTCAGCATGTTGATGTATTCGGCGAGGAAGAACCAAGCGAACTTCATCGACGAGTACTCGGTCATGTAGCCGCCGACCAGTTCGCCTTCCGCTTCAGGCAGGTCGAACGGCAAGCGGTTGGTCTCGCCCACCATCGAGACGATGTAGAGGAACAAGCTGGGCGCCAGCATCACCCCGTACCAGAGTTTGCTTTGCGCGCCCACGATCGCTGAGGTCGACATCGACCCCGACATGATGAACACGGTGACGAGGC
The DNA here is from genome assembly GCA_031278075.1 of Bifidobacteriaceae bacterium. Lineage (GTDB taxonomy): Bacteria > Actinomycetota > Actinomycetes > Actinomycetales > WQXJ01 > JAIRTF01. Next base: position 9,024 of record JAITLE010000267.1, read on the forward strand.
TCATACCCATCGCCAGCTCATAGGAGATGATCTGAGCAGTCGAGCGCACCGATCCGAGCAGCGAATATGTCGCCCGCGACGACCAACCCCCCAGCACAATCCCGTACACGCCGACCGCGGTCACGGCCAATATGTAGAGGACCGCCACGGGGAAGTCCGTCAGTTGCAGCGGCGTCGAGATGTCGGTGAACGGGATGGTCGCCTGGCCGCCGACCGGGATGACCGCGAACACCATCAACGAGGCCGCGACCGAGATGCCCGGCGCCACTATATAGATCAGCTTGTCCGCCCGGCTGACGTTGATGTCCTCCTTCAGGAGCAGCTTCATCGCGTCATAGATCAGCTGGAACAAGCCCATCGGGCCGCGCACATTGGGCCCGATGCGCTGCTGCAGCCGCGAGATCACTTTGCGTTCGAACCAGATCGCGATGATCACCGAGACCAGCGCGCAGATCAAGATCAGGACCGCCTTGCCGGCCACGATCCAGCCGTTGTCCTGGCTGAAGTCGGCCTGAGGCGGGTTCGGCGTCACCGCTAGCCACGTGCCGATCATTCGTCCTCCTCCTTCGCAGGCCCAGCGGGTGACGCCGTCAAGCGCACCACCGATCCGTCCGCCGCCCCCAGGGTGGCGTGCACCCAGCTGCCGGGCGACTTGAGGGGCAGGTGCACCACGTCCTCGACCATTCCCGCCTCGACGACGAGCGGCAGGCTGATCGCGCCGCGCGCCGTCGAGACCGTCACGACATCCCCTGTCGTCACCCCCAACGCTTCGGCCGTCGCGGGCGCCAGCCGCGCTCGGGCCGCGATGGACGATGCCGTCAGGTACGGTTCCTCAGCGACTCCCGCCGCGTCGTCCACCAGTTGGCGCCAGCTCGACAGGACCGCTTCCCCGGCGGCGAGCGGGCTCGCCGCCGCCGCGGGCCGGTTTGGGGGCGCGGGGCGCCCCTCCGGGGCGCCGAGATCCTCCAAGACCTCGTGGACCTTGCCGACGCGGGCGAAGTGGACCGCGTAGCCCAGTTTGTCGGTGATGGCCTGGAGCACCCGAGCGTCGCTTGGCGCGGTCGAGGTGAGCACCTGCGGGAACGGCCGCAGACGGCCTTCCCAGTTGATGTAGGTCCCGGTTTTCTCCTGCGGCGGGGCGACTGGCAGCACCACGTCCGCCCATTCGGCCAACTCGTCGCCGCGGACTTGCAGCGCGACCACTTTGGTGCGGCGGAGCGCCACCTGCGCCAACGCCGGATCTGGCAGGTCGGCGATCTCCAGGCCGCCGATCAGCAGCGCGTCTAGATCACCCACCGCCGCGGCGGCGAGCATCCGCGGGAGATCCATGCCTCCGGCAGGTGGCCGCTCCCGCCCGAACAGGCGCAGGGCCGCGTCCCGTTCCACCGCGTCGGCGGTCCGCCCGCCGACCAGCAGCCCTGGCAGCAACCCGGCCTCGACGGCGGCGCGTTCGCCGGCGCGCCGCGGGATCCACACCAGCCGAGCCCCGGTGGACTGGGCCGCGCGGAGCGCGGCGGCGTAGGCGCCCGGGCGGGTCGCGAGCCTCTCGCCCACCACGATCACTCCGCCCGCGCGCAGCGCCTCGCGTAGTTCGACGACATCGGCCGCTGGGCGGGCGCCGGCAGCGGCAGACTCGACAACGGCAGACTCGGCGGACTCCGCCGACTCGGCAGACTCCGCCAACTCCCCCAAGAACTGCGCCTCAGCCCCCGGCGCCAACGGGATGGTCCGGCCCCCGAGCCGCTTGATCGCCCTCGAAGCGAACGGCGCCAGCGAGAACACCTTCGTCCCCGCGGCGCGGAGCCGCAAGAACAGCACCCCGCCCTCATCCTCGGGGTCGAAACCCGCGAACAACACCGCGGGCGCCGCGACCAACTCGTCGCAGGTCACCCCGACCCCAGTGGCGGCCACGTGGTGCGCCAAGAACTGAGCCTCCTCCGGGCTCGACGCGCGGGCCCGGAAGTCCACGTTGTCGGTGCCGAGCACCCGCCGGGCGAACTCGGCGTAAGCGAACGCGTCCTCCAAGGTGAGGCGCCCGCCGGGCAACACGCCGACTCCAGTCCCAGCTTGCGCCTCGCGCAGGATCGCGGCCGCCGCCGCGATCGCGACCGGCCATGAGACCGGCTGCAAGGCGCCGTCCACCCGGACCTGCGGGCGTCGCAAACGGTCCGCCGCGACCTGCCAACGGAACGCGAAGCGGTCCTTGTCGGTGATCCACTCCTGTCCCATGTTCGGATCGTCGCCAGCCATACGGCGCAGCACCGCGCCGCGGCGGCAGTCCACCCTGACAGTGGAACAGTTCGAATCATGCTCCGCCACACTGGCCGTGCTCACCAGGTCGAAGGGACGCGCCCGGAACCGGTACGCGGCCGAGGTCAACGCCCCGACCGGGCAGATCTGGATGACGTTCCCCGCGAAATACCCGGCGAACGGCTCCCCGGCCGGGGTGACGGAATCGTCCACCGCCTCATCGACGGCCTCCCCACAGGAGGGGGCGTACCCGAGCGTCGCGGCGTCGAACCGGCCGATCTGCTGGTTCGCGCCGCGCTTTTGGAGCGCGATGAACGGGTCGCCGGGGATCTGCGCGGCGAACCGCGTGCAGCGCTGGCAGAGCACGCAGCGCTCGCGGTCCAACAAGATCTGCGGCGTGAGCTGCAACGGCTTGGGGAACGTGTTCTTCTTGTCGTTGAACCGGCTGATCGGCCGACCCGTCGAGATCGCCTGGTTCTGCAGCGGGCACTCGCCGCCCTTGTCGCAGATCGGGCAGTCAAGCGGGTGGTTGATCAAGATCAACTCCGCCACCTGCTCCTGGGCGGTCCTCGCCGCGGCCGAGGTGAGTTGGGTGTTGACCACCATGCCAGGCGTCACCGCGATGGCGCACGCCGGCTGCGGCTTCGGGAACGCGCGCAGCTTGCCCTCGGGGCCGGCGGGCGAGGCCACGTCGACCAGGCACTGGCGGCACGCCGCGACCGGTTTGAGCAACGGGTGGTCGCAGAAACGCGGGATCATGATCCCGGCCTGCTCAGCCGCGCGGATGATCAGAGTGTTCTTCTCGACCTCGAGTTCGATCCCGTCGATCACGCAGGTCACCATCTCGGCGCTCACCGGTCCGCCTCCTCGAACAGCTCAGAGGCACGGCGGTCGAAGGGGCAACGGCCCAACTCGATGTGCCGCAGATACTCTTCGCGGAAGAACTTCAGCGACGAGACCAGCGAAGACGGGGCGCCGTCGCCGAGCGGGCAGAACGCCCGGCCGACTATCGACTTCGGGATGTCGTCCAGGATCTGCATGTCCTCCGCCCTTCCTTGCCCGCCCTCGATCCGGCGCAACACAGCGCGCAGCCAGAACGTGCCCTCGCGGCACGGGGTGCATTTGCCACACGATTCGTGCGCGTAAAACTCCATCCAGCGGGTCACCGCCCTGGTCACGCACACCGTCTCGTCGAAGACCTGCAGCGCGCGGGTGCCCAGCATAGAACCAGCCCCAGCCACCGAGTCGTAGTCGAGCGGCACATCCAACTGTTCCGGGGTGAACATCGGCGTGGACGATCCGCCAGGCATCCAGAACTTCAACTCGTGGCCCGCCCGAACCCCACCGGCCAACTCCAGCAGCTGGCGCATCGTGACACCGAGCGGCGCCTCATATTGGCCCGGCCGCGCGACGTGCCCGGACAGTGAATAGATCGCCACCCCGGTGGATTTCTCTGTGCCCATCGACTTCCACCAGTCGGCGCCGCCCAGGACGATCCACGGCACCGACGCGATCGACTCCACGTTGTTGACCACAGTGGGCCTCGCGTAAAGACCCGCGACCGCAGGGAACGGCGGCTTCAACCGTGGCTGGCCACGCCGACCCTCCAGCGAGTCGAGCAGCGCGGTCTCCTCGCCACAGATATACGCGCCGGCCCCAGCGTGGACCGTGAGTCTCAGGTCGTAGCCGGAGCCCATCACGCTCGGCCCGAGCAGACCCGCCTCGGCGGCTTCACGGGCCGCGGCGAGCAGCCGCCGGTAGACATGGACCACCTCGCCCCGCAGGTAGACGAACGCGTGGTGACAGCCGATCGCGTAAGCCGTGATCGCTATGCCCTCGATCAGCGAATGCGGATCGGCCATCAGCAACGGGATGTCCTTGCAGGTGCCGGGCTCTGATTCGTCGGCGTTGACGACAAGGTAGCGCGGCCCGCCGTCCGGCGGCGGCAGGAACGACCACTTCACACCCGTCGGGAAACCGGCGCCGCCGCGGCCGCGCAAACCCGAGTCCTTGACCGTCGCCAGCACCTCGCCGGGCGTCAGCGCGAGGGCCTTGGCGAGCGCCTCATAGCCGCCGGCACGGCGGTAGGACTCCAAGGTCCACGAGCGTTCGTCGCCCCACCGTTTGGTGAGGAGGGGAGCCAGGGCGCTCACTTGGCCACCTTCCCTTCTTGCTGGCCGGTGTCCGATCCCGTCCGGCCAGCCTCCGCCGCTGCGGCGCCACCCAGCTCGGCGGGCGGCGCTTTGGCGCTGGGGGCTGGGGCGCTGGGCGGGGCTGGGGAGGAGGCGACGGCATCGGGCGTCGCGGCTTGCCCGACACGTATGGGCGGCGCGGACCAACCGTTCGCGGCCGCCAACTCGAGCCCCGCGCGGGACGGGGCGCCCGCGGCGGGACCCTCGCCGGCGCGGCCGTCCTCGAAACCGGCGAGCACCCGGGCCACATCCTGGAAAGTCGCCAGGGTGTCCGGGCCACGGGTGGGGCGCACCGGCCGGCCGGCCCGCAGATCATCCACCAGGCGGACGGCGCTGGCTGGACTCTGGTTGTCGAAGAACTCCCAGTTGACCATCATCACGGGGGCGTAATCACAGGCGGCGTTGCATTCGATCCGCTCCAAAGTGAACAGGCCGTCAGCTGTCGTCTGGTCGTGGCCGACAGCGAGATACTCGCTCAACCGGTCGAAGATCGAGTCGCCGCCCATGATGGCGCACAGCGATGTGACACACACGCCAAGCGTGTACCGCCCGTTCGGCTGGCGCTTGAACTGCGTGTAAAACGTGGCGACGGCGCTGACCTCCGCACCGGTCAAGCCAAGCGTCTCGGCGCAGAACGCGATCGCGTCCGGCGAGACATAGCCGTCGACCGACTGACACAAGTGCAACAACGGCAGCAACGCGCTCCGAGGCGAGGGATACCGCGCGATCACCTCGGCGGCTTCGCCGCGCAGCGTGTCCAAGATCTGCGGCGCGTACGTCATCGGTCCACCCCTCCCATCACCGGGTCGATCGAGGCCAAGCAGACCACAACATCGGAGATTGTGCCGCCGTTGCACAGCATGGCCATGGATTGCAGGTTGTTGTAAGAAGGTTCACGCACGTGGACGCGGTACGGCCGGGTTCCGCCATCCGAGACCACATGCACCCCGTAAACGCCCTTGGCGTGCTCGATCGCATGGAAGGCCTGACCCGCCGGGACCCGGAAACCCTCCGTCACCAGCTTGAAATGGTGGATCAGCGACTCCATCGACTGGGACATGATCTCCTTGACGTGCGCCGCGGACTGCCCTTGGCCGTCTGGCCCGATCTCCAGTTTGGCGGGCCAAGCGATCGCCGGGTCTTCGATCATGACAGGGCCGGGGCCCATCGCCTCCAGCTTGTCGACGCACTGCGCGATGATCTTCATCGACTCGCGCATCTCGTTCGAACGCACCAAGTAGCGGCCGTAGACATCTGACGTGTCCGCGGTGCAGACCTCGAAGTCGTAGTTCTCGTAGCCGCTGTAGGGCTTGTCTTTGCGCAGGTCCAGGGGCAGGCCCGTGGCCCGGACCATGGGGCCGGTGATGCCCAGCGCCATACAGGCGGCCAGGTTCAACACGCCGATGCCGACCGTCCGGGACCGCCAAATCGGGTTCATCATCACCATGTTGTCGAAATCGTCCATGCCACGGACCATGGACATGTAGACGCCCTTGAGCCAATCCAGGGCGCCGGGCGGGAGATCCTGCGCGACGCCGCCGGGACGCAGGTAGGCGTTGTTCATGCGTTGGCCGGTGACCATCTCGAAGAAGCGGAGCACCTGCTCCCGCTCGCGGAAGGCGATCGTCATCAAGGTGGTGCCGCCCAACTCGTTGCCGGCTGAGCCGAGGCACACCAAATGCGAGGACACCCGGGCCAGCTCCATCATCAAGACCCTGATCACTTGGGCGCGCTCAGGGATCCGGTCGGTGATCCCGGCGAGCTTCTCCACCGCGAGGCAATAGCCCGCCTCGTTCATGATGGAGGCCACATAGTCCATCCGGGTGGCCAGCGCCGAGCCCTGCGCCCAGGTGCGATACTCCATGGTCTTCTCGATGCCCGTGTGCAAGAACCCCAGGCCGACGCGGGTCTCGACCACGGTCTCGCCGTCCATCTCGAGGATCAGCCGCAACACGCCGTGTGTCGAGGGATGCTGCGGCCCCATGTTGACCACGATCCGTTCCTCTTTGCGGCGCGCCAACTCCTCAGCGATCTCGTCCCAGTCGCCGCCGGTCGCGACGAACTCCTCAGCGGCCGCGAGATCATCCGGCGGCGCAGCGTGGATGGCGCTGGTCATGAGTAGCTCCTCCTTCGGTCCGGCGGCGGCGTGACAGCCCCTTTGAACTGGACGTCGACGCCGCCCAACGGGTAGTCCTTGCGCTGCGGATGGCCCACCCAGTCGTTCGGCAACAAGATCCGGGCGAGCGCCGGGTGACCCACGAACACGATCCCGAACATGTCGTAGGTCTCCCGCTCGTGCCAATCTTGGGTCGGGTAGACGGAAACCAACGACGGGACGTTGGGGTCGGCATCGGGCGCTGTCACCTCGAGGCGTAGCACCCGGCGGCCGTGCGTCACCGACATCAAGTGATAGACGGCGTGTAACTCGCGGCCCTTGTCGGCGGGGTAGTGGACGCCGTTGACGCCGAGGGACAGCTCGAAACGCAAGTCCTGGTCGTCGCGCAGCAGCCGGGCGACCTCCGTCAAGTGCTCGCGGCGGACGAACAACGTCAGCTCGCCGCGGTCCACCACCACTTTCTCGAGCGCCTCAGCCAGGCCGATGCCGCGCAGGTCCTCCACGAGCGTGTCCACCGCGGCGTCGAACCAGCCGCCGTAGGGGCGGGGGCTCGAACCCGGGATCTCGACCGTCCGCGCGAGCCCGCCGAAGCCTGACGTGTCACCAGTGCCGCGCACGCCGAACGCGCCGTGGCGGACCTCGGTGACCTCGGGACCGGCTGAGGGCGCCTGGGTGAGATCCTGTGTGGCCTCCAACGGGAGGCTTTCGGGGATGGGCGTGTCCGTCATACCAGCAGTCCCCCAAGCTCGTTCACCGGCGCCGCGTTCATGGCGGCCGCCTCCGCGGCCCGCGCGACCTTCAAACGGTCGACGCCCAGGCCCTCTGCCTCGATCTGTTTGTACAACTCGATCACCGCGTGGATCAGCATCTCCGGGCGCGGCGGGCAGCCGGGGATGTAGATGTCGACCGGGACCACGTGGTCCACGCCCTGGACTATCGCGTAATTGTTGAAGATGCCCCCCGACGAGGCGCACGAGCCCATCGAGATGACCCACTTCGGGTCCGCCATCTGGTCGTAGACGCGGCGCACCACCGGGGCCATCTTGTGGGCCATGCGGCCGTTGACCAGCATCAGGTCGGCTTGCCGGGGTGAGGCCCGGAAGACTTCCATGCCGAACCGGGAGATGTCGAAGCGGGACGTGCCCACAGCCATCATCTCGATGGAACAGCAGGCCAAACCCATGGTCACGGGCCAGAGCGACCCGGCCCTGAGGTGGTTGACCACCTTCGCCACCGTGGTCAGGGCGAATCCCTCCGGGGCCCTGCCCTCGATTCCGTCAGCCATTGCCGCGACTCCCTTCTAATCCCAATCGAGGCCGCCGCGGCGCCACTCGTACACCAGCGGGACGGTCACCAGCGCGAGGAACGCCATCATGGCGACCGCCGCTCCGAGTCCGAGCGCGTCGAAGTTCGCGGCCCACGGGTAGAGGAACACCACCTCGATGTCGAACACGATGAAACTCATCGCCACCAAGTAGAAGCGGACCGGGAAACGGCCGCCGTCGCGAGGATGCGGTGAGGCCTCGATGCCGCACTCGTACTCCTCCAGCTTGGCCTTGTTGTAGCGGTGGGGACCGAGCACCCAGCTGGCGCCAAGCCCCCCGAAGCCCATGACCAATGCCACCGCGAGCATCGCCAGGACGGGCACATAAGGGTTGGTCATTTCTTCAATCCACCTCCGTCGGTTGAGCCGGGCCTCACGCGGCCGGCGCCATTCGGGCTAGCGTGGCGATGGTCCGGTCCATCCAGTCGCCGCCACTCGGTTCGTAGAGGTCGCTGAGAAGCTTCATCACAAGCTTCATCAGGTTTTTGCGCGGCAGACCGTAACGGGTGCAGACCGCCATCACTTGGGGGCGCTCAATCAGCTTGACGAACACTCTGCCCAGCGAGAAGTAACCGCCGAGCGCCCGTTTCATCTCTTCAGGATAGGTCCAAAAGGCCGCTTCCCTGGACTCGCCCGCGGGGCGCGCGAGCGCTTGGGCGACAGCTCCGGCGGCCAGGCGGCCGGACTGCATCGCATAGGCGATCCCCTCGCCGTCGAACGGCGAGACCATGCCGCCCGCGTCGCCGACCAACAGCAAGCCCCTGGCGTAGAGCGGCTGCCGGTTGAACGCCATGGGCAGCGCCGCCGAACGCGGTGGGTCCACCATGTCCGCCTCGGCGAAGCCCCAATCCGAGTCCAGGGTCGGCAGCCAGCGGCGCAGCAGGTCGCGATAGTTGACGGGGGCGGACCCGGCTTTGGGCCCGGCGTTTGAGCTGACCGCGCCGACGCCGACGTTGACCAGTCCGTCCGCTTCCGGGAAGACCCAACCGTAGCCGGGCATCAGTTTGCCCTTGCCGGGGGGCCCGTCCCACAGCTCCAGGTGCGATTCCATCCAGTCGAGCGCCCCCGCGCGGGTCGGCTGCCGTCTCAGTTTGAACCGCGCCCGCACGGCGATGCCGACCGGCCGGTTCGGCTTCTTCAAGCGGCCGATGGCAGTGGCGAGCCGGGCGGCGCCGCCGTCCGCCGCCACCACGACTGGGGCCTTGAACAGGCGTTCCCCGTCCGGGGTGGTGGCTTTGACGCCGATCACGCGGCCGGTCGCGTCGTCCAGAACGGGGTCGGTGACCTGGGTGTTCTCCATCAGTTCGGCGCCGGCGGCGACGGCGTGGCGGGCGAGGATCGTGTCGAACTTCTCGCGTGGCATGGTCAGACCGAAGTCGGGGAAGGCGGCGAGTCGGGGCCACGGCAACTCCAGTCGGTGGCCGCCGCCGAAGACTCTCAGCCCGCGGTTGCGCAGCCAGCCGTCCTCTTCTTTGAGGGGGATGCCGAGGTAGGCAAGCTCCTTGACCGCACGCGGGGTCAGTCCGTCGCCGCACGCTTTGGCGCGCGGGAACGAGGTCTTCTCCAGGAGCAGGGGAGCGAGGCCCGCTTTGGCCAGGTAGGCGGCCGCAGTGGACCCCGCCGGCCCGGCGCCGACGACGATCACATCGGATTCGTCACCGCGGCTTCGGGGCAACAGGCGGCCTTTCGAACTAGGTTTGGCTTGTGACACGGTGATTCTACATAGCCTGCCTGCCAATTCGTCCAATGCGGGCGGGCGGGCGCAGCTGAGCCCATGGCGCATATCAGAAAACCGCGCCAATTGAAATTACGAAACAGCGGTGATGCACAATTGGGGGCGCGGGCGGTGATTCGGCGCGCAATTCGGTCTTATGCGCCGGACGCGGTCCGGCGCTTGGGCGCCGTCGCCTCGTGCAGAGCGACGACTCCCCCGGTGACATTCACATGGCGCGCGGCGCGCCAGCCCGCCAACTCGATCTGGCGCTCCAGCTCACCCTGGTCCGCCCAGGACCAGATGGACTCCGCCAGGTACCGGTAAGCCTGATGGTTCGACGCGACCAAGCGGGCGAGGAACGGCATGAGGCGGCGCAGATACCAGCGGTAGACCGCGCGCCACACCCGCCTGACCGGGCGCGAGAACTCACACACCACCAGGCGGCCGCCGGGCTTGGCGACCCGCAGCATCTCAGCCAACGCGCCCGGGACGTCCTGCACGTTGCGCAAGCCGAAGGAGATCGTCACCACGTCGAAGGTCGCGTCCGCGAAAGGGAGGCGCGCGGCATCGCCCGCCACCAAGGCGACCCGGGCCGCCAGCGAACCCAGCCGAGACTGGCAGCGCAGCAACATGCCGGCCGAGAAGTCGCACGCGACGACATCGGCCCCCCGGCGCGCCAAGACGATCGAGGACGTGCCGGTTCCCGCGGCCAGGTCCAAGATCGCCTGGCCGCTCGTCGGCCCGACCCGGCGCAGGGTCTGGCGGCGCCACCAGTGGACCAAGCCCGCTGTCATGACGGTGTCCGCGAGATCGTACCGAGGGGCCACCGCGTCGAACATCTTGGCGACGGTCCGGGGTTCCTTGGCCAAGTCTGCGGTAATCACGGCGCCAATCCTGGCACGCCAAGCGCGCCCGACCGCGGACCCGAGTCCCACATGAGCGTGCGCGAGACGCCCCCACCAGGCCTGACGCTCCACCAACTGTTCGGGACGCGGTGCAGTGGACGCGGCTCGGGCGGCGGGCGTCACCATTCCTACACTTCTCCCGCCAG